>NZ_JBMNDR010000015.1:47280-111410 GCF_052543235.1 Streptomyces sp. SAS_272
CCGGGGGTACGCGGCATTTCTCCTGAACGATGCTCGATGCCGCAGATGAGGCGCGTGACCCATACGCGCGACCCGCACAGGAACGAGGCACCAGATGACCGACCCCGTGACGCTGGACGGCGAGGGCTCGATCGGCGAGTTCGACGAGAAGCGCGCCGAGAACGCCGTACGGGAGCTCCTGCTCGCGGTCGGTGAGGACCCGGACCGCGAGGGCCTCCGGGAGACGCCGGCACGGGTGGCGCGGGCGTACCGGGAGCTGCTGGCAGGTCTCAGGCAGGTGCCCGAGGATGTGCTGACGACGACGTTCGACCTCGGTCACGACGAGATGGTGCTCGTCAAGGACATCGAGATCGTCTCGCTCTGCGAACATCACATGCTGCCGTTCCACGGGGTCGCGCACGTGGGCTACATCCCGGCCGAGTCCGGCAAGATCACGGGTCTGTCGAAGCTGGCGCGGCTGGTGGAGGTGTTCGCGCGCCGCCTCCAGGTCCAGGAACGACTCACCACGCAGGTGGCGGACTCTCTCATGCGCATTCTCGAGGCCCGTGGCGTGATCGTCGTCATCGAGGCCGAGCACATGTGCATGTCCGTGCGAGGGATCCGCAAGCCGGGCGCCAAGACCACCACCTCCGCGGTGCGGGGGCAGCTCAGGGACGCGACCACCCGCGCGGAGGCGATGAGCCTGATACTGGCGCGCTGACGCCGCCCGCGCCCCCACCCCGTCTTCGTCGGCCCCGCCGCGCGCGTGCGCGGCGGGGTCATGCCGTCGAGGCGGCGCCGTTCTCGTGGTCGTCGTCCTCCGGGAGCTTGCAGACGCGTTCCAGGAAGATGGCCGCCGCTATGACGGCGATGCCCGCCAGGACCGAGAAGCCGGCGTAGATGGCCTGGTCGCGGCGGGCGGGGATGTCCAGGGACTCCAGGAGGAAGACGCCCGTGCCTCCGTACATGCCGGAGACGAGGGCGGCCACGAGGGCGCTGGCCTGGCCGAAGACGACCGCGCGGGCCGCCATCAGCGGGTCGACGCCCTTCGCCTCGGGGCGGCGCTCGCGCTGGGCCTTGAGGCGCGAGCGCAGCGAGATCGCCGTGGCGAGCAGGATCACCGCGATCACGGCGAGCACGATGGGCGCGGCCAAGGGGACGCTGGGCAGGGTCCCGATCGAGTTCCAGAGGCGGGCGCCCGCCCAGGACAGGACGCCGGCCACGACGAACACGCCTGCCAGCACCCTGATGTGCAGCTCTCTCACGGTGTCCCTTCAGCTCCCCCGCAGTGGTCCTGCGACCTTCCTGTTGACCTTAACGACTACTCGGGCAGGTGGAGTTCCAGGTCCTTGCGGGCGGCGACGCCTTCGCGGGTGACCGCGTCGAGAAGGTCGGCGACCGCGCCGAGGCCGGGGAGTTGGGCCTCGGGGTCCACGTCGTGCCAGGGGGCGAGCACGAACGCCCGCTCATGGGCACGGGGGTGAGGGAGGGTGAGGTGGGGGTCGTCGTCCACGACGTCGGCGTACGCGACGATGTCGACGTCCAGCGTGCGTGCGCCCCAGCGTTCGTCCCGTACCCGGTGGAAGGCCTCCTCGACGGCGTGCGCCCGCTCCAGGAGGGAGGACGGCGGCAGGGTCGTCTTCAGCAGGACCACGGCGTTGAAGTACGAGGGCTGGCTGCCGGGCTCGACGCCCCAGGGCGCCGTCTCGTACACGGGGGAGACGGCCTTGATGCGGACGCCCGGGGTGTCCTCGAGGGCGTCGATGGCGCCTTGGAGCGTCTCCAGGCGGTTGCCCAGGTTGGAGCCGAGGGAGAGCACGGCGCGCTGGGGGTTGTGCAGGGTGGTGTCGGCGGCGTCGACCCTCTCGACGACGGAGGCGGGCACCGGCTGTACGGTCGGGTCGCTCTGACCCCCGGCGAAGAACGCGGTCATACTCGGCTCCGGGTGATGGTGACGGTCACGTCGTCGAAGGGGACGGTGATCGGGGCGTCCGGTTTGTGGACGCAGACCTCGACCTCCTGGACCACTTCGTGCTTCAGACAGACCTGGGCGATGCGTGCGGCGAGCGTCTCGACGAGGTCGACCGGCTCGCCCTCGACGACGGCCACGGCCTCCTCGGCCACGATGCCGTAGTGCACGGTCTTCGCCAGGTCGTCGTCGGCCGCGGCCGGCCGGGTGTCCAGGCCCAGGACCAGGTCCACGATGAAGGTCTGGCCCTCCTCGCGTTCCCTGGGGAACACGCCGTGGTACCCGCGAGCCTTGAGGCCGCGCAGCGCGACACGATCCACGCGAATCACTCCTGCAGTCGTCGGTTCCGGCCGGTGCGTGCCGTGTGCGGGCGGCACCCCGGCCTCGCTCGAATCTACCCGCGAGCACCGACAGACCCGGTCTCCGGCCGCGGTGACCCGGGCGGGAGCCCGGAATCTCACCGGCCGTTCCCCTCGGGGAACCCCGTGGCTCACGGGTTGGTAGCCGCCCCTACCCACGGGTTCGTGATTCCAACCACTTCTTCGCCCGGGTGGGCCGTCCGGGCCTCGCCGCCCGCTCTGCCGTGGCACTCCCGACCGCTCAGGACGGGGTGTCGTCCTCGTCGTCCTCCTCGTTCTCGTCGTTGTCGGCCAGAACCGGGGAGGCGTGGTGCGACCAGAGCTTCCAGCCGTCCGGCGTCCGGCGGAACACGTTGGTGGCGACCACGAGCTGGCCGACGAGCGGTCCGAGTTCCTCGCCCGCCTCCGGCGCAGGACCGCCGCTGAGGATGTTCTCGGTGCAGTTCACCAGGGCCGTGTCGCCGGTGACCGAGACGTGCACGTCGGTGAGGAAGAACTGGATGTAGTCGGTGTTCGCCATGATCAGCGCGTACGACCGGAGGACCTCGCCGCGCCCGGTGAGCACGGGCCAGCCGGGGTGCACGCAGGAGACCACGCCGACGTCCGCCGGGTCGTGGTAGGTCTCGTCCACGCCCAGGTCGGACGGGGCCAGCCAGAAGGCGGACACCCCGTCGAAATCACCTTGCTCCAGTGCCTCGTAGAAGGCGGTGTTGGCGGCCTCGACCTGTTCGACGTCCGTGTGGGGGGCGCTCACCGGGTTCCTTCTGCGCGGGGCGGGTGGGCGGGGGCGGGTGCGTCGGGTCTGCCGTGCGCGCCGGATGCGTCCGTCGCCGGCCGCGCCGGGTCGGGTGCGCCCGCGCCCGGCGCGCGTCTTTCCTCGCGCGCTCCTTCCACGGCGCGCGCGACCTGCACCGCGTCGGCCGTCGCGCGGACCTCGTGCACGCGGACGGCCCAGGCGCCGGACTGTGCCGCGAGGGCGGACACGGCGGCGGTGGCGGCGTCGCGCTCGCGCGCGGGGGGCGGGGCGCCTTCCGGTCCGGCCAGGACGCGGCCGAGGAACCGTTTGCGGGAGGCGGCGACGAGCAGCGGGTGTCCGAGGGCGTGCAGCCGGTCGAGGTGGGCGAGCAGGCTGAGGTCGTGGTCGGCCTCCTTGGAGAAGCCGAGTCCGGGGTCGACGACGATGCGGTCGGGAGAGACACCGCCGGCGAGGACGGCGTCCACGCGCGCGTGGAGCTCGTCGACCACCTCGGCGACGACGTCTGCGTAGACGCCGCGGACGTTGCCGCCCTTGAGGAAGCCGCGCCAGTGCATGACCACGAAGGGGGCTCCGGCGTCCGCCACCGCGGGAATCATCGCCGGGTCGGCGAGGCCGCCGCTGACGTCGTTGACGAGGGCGGCGCCGGCCGCGAGGGCCCTGGCGGCGACGGAGGCGCGCATGGTGTCGACGGAGACGACGACGCCTTCGGAGGCGAGACCGCGGACGACGGGGACGACCCGGCGGAGCTCCTCGGCCTCGTCGACGCGGGTGGCGCCCGGCCGGGTGGACTCGCCGCCGACGTCGACGAGGTCCGCGCCTTCGGCGACGAGATGCAGGCCGTGCTTGACGGCGGCCGTCGTGTCGAACCACCGGCCGCCGTCGGAGAAGGAGTCGGGGGTCACGTTGACGACTCCCATGACCGCGCAGCGGTCCCATTGCGGAAGTCCGACGACGCGCCCGCGTCCGCTCTGCTTGCTCATATGTTCAGCGTAGGCCCAGGAGGGAGCCGCGCCGCGGCGCGGCTCCCGGGCGGGGCCACGCCCGGGAAGGCGCCGGCTCCGCGGGCCCATGCGGCCTACGCCGCCCGTACGTCTCTCTCCGCCACCGCGTGCGCGCACACGCGGGCCGCGCCGGAGCGGCGGCGCAGGAAGCGCGGCAGCGGCAGGGCGAGGGTGACGAAGCCTTCGGCCTGCATGGCGGCGAAGCCGATGCGGGGCAGGTCGCCGGAGGCGCGGTAGACCACGAAGCGGGGCTCCCAGCGGGGCTGGAACTTGGCGTTGAACTTGTACAGCGACTCGATCTGGAACCAGCGCGAGAGGAAGACCAGCAGCCCGCGCCAGGCGCGCAGCACGGGACCGGCGCCGATCTTCTCGCCGCGGGCCAGGGCGGAGCGGAACATGGCGAAGTTCAGCGACACGCGCGTGATGCCGAACTTCGGGGCGGCCTGGAGAGCGGCGACGATCAGCAGTTCGTTCATGCCGGGGTCGGCCGAGCGGTCGCGTCGCATCAGGTCGAGGGAGGCGCCGTCCGGGCCCCAGGGCACGAAGTGCAGGATCGCCTTCAGGTCGCCGTACTCGCCGGGGACCTCGTCGGCCTTGTGGGCGGTGGCGATGAGGCAGTCCCCGTCGGAGGCGTCGCCGACCCGGCCCAGGGCCATGGAGAAGCCGCGCTCGGTGTCGGTGCCGCGCCAGTCCTCCGCGGCCCGCCGGATGCGCTCCAGCTCGGCCTCGCCGAGGTCACGTACGCGCCGGACCCGGGTCTCGTAACCGGCGCGTTCGATGCGTTTGACCATTTGACGCACGTTGCGCATCGCGCGGCCGGCGAGGGAGAAATCCGCCACGTCCACCACCGCCTCGTCGCCCAGCTCCAGGGCGTCCAGGCCGGTCTCGCGGGTCCACACCTCGCCGCCGGTCTCCGAGCAGCCCATGACGGCGGGGGTCCAGGAGTGGGCCTTGGCCTCGTCCATGAAGCGCTCGATGGCGCCGGGCCAGGCCTCGACGTCGCCGATGGGGTCGCCGCTGGCGAGCATCACGCCGGAGACCACGCGGTAGGTGACGGCCGCCTTACCGCTGGGGGAGAACACGACGGCCTTGTCGCGGCGCAGCGCGAAGTGGCCGAGGGAGTCGCGACGGCCGTGCTTGTCCAGCAGGGCGCGCAGCCGGCTCTCGTCCTCCTCGGTGAGGCGCGCGGCCGGGTGCTCGGGGCGGAAGGCGAGGTAGATCGTGGTGACGGCGGTGATCCAGCCGAGGGCGCCGAGGGAGAAGGCGACCGTCCAGGAGGTGTTGCCCTGGTAGTCGACCGGGCCCTCGAAGCCGAAGAGGCCGTACAGGACGTGCGTGATCCGATCGGCCAGGCTCGGGTCGCCGATCAGGCGCCCCGGGTGGACGCTGACGATGACCAGGCCCAGACCCAGGGAACCGGCGCCCATGAGGACGAAGTTGGCGAGCGCACGCCAGCGGCTGCGCGGGTCGGGCAGCGCCTTGAACTGGTCGCGGTGCACCAGCAGCGGAACGAGGAGGGCGACCGAGATGAGCGCGCCCACGATCGAGTGCCGGTACATGAACTGCGAGATCGCGCCCGCCGGGAGCAGGACCACCGCGGCTCGCCAGGCGCGCCGCTTGCCGCGCCGGAGCCCGTGGGCGAGCAGCAGCAACAGGACGCCGGCGCTGAGCGACAGCGCCGCCGCGAAGGGCCCGAAGGAACCGGGCAGCACCTCGGCGAAGGTGTGCATACGGCTGTGCCGGAACCGCGGGAAGACGCCGCCGGCGACGTCCAGCAGGCCCACGAGGGCACAGGCCCGGGCGACGAGGGACGGCACGGCCTCGGGGCGCGGACCTCGCACTATCCGCCGCACCCGGCTGCTACGGGGCGGAACCCCACCCGACATTTCCCCATCTTCGGTGACAGACATCGCATCCCGTAGTTCCGCGAGAGACTTTGGACCCGGTGCCGATTCGGGCATCCGGCGACATTGCGCCCTCTAGGACGGTGTCTTGGGGAGAGAGGTTCACTCGTCTCGCCAAAGCCGTTGAAAAGACCAGGGAAAGTTCGGGACAAGCCCTCGCGAAGGAGTCGGGGGAGCGGGCGTGATCCCGGACGGAGAGCAGGCAGGAAACACCGCATGGGTCTCACGAGCAACAAAGTGCTGCTGCTGTCAGTGCTGTTCGCCGTATTGCTGTTCATCGGAACCGTGTGGCTGTGGCCGCGTCTGGCCAAGCGCAACTGGCGGGCCGTCGGCGGGCGCATCGGGCTGCTGCTCGCCACGCAATTGGCCCTCTTCGTGTCCATAGGGCTGTCCGCCAACCAGGCGTTCGGCTTCTACGCCAGTTGGGCGGACCTGTTCGGTCAGGAGACGGATCAGGGCGTGGTCGTCGACCATGCGAAGGGCGGCACGCCGGCCGGTCCGCTGCGGGTGGTCGACACCCGGCGGGTGGACGGCAGCGGCAGCGGGATGCCGCGCTTCGGCGGGCAGATCCAGAAGATCGCCGTCATCGGGCGTACGACGGACATCGCCACGCCCGCGTACGTGTACCTGCCGCCGGAGTACTTCGAGCCGCAGTACCGCACGCGGACCTTCCCCGCGGCCGTCGTCCTCACGGGCTACCCGGGCACGGCGGAGGCGCTGGTGAACAAGCTGCACTATCCGAGCACCGCGCGGACGCTCGCGAAGAACGGGCGCATGCAGCCGATGATCCTGGTGATGATGCGGCCGACGGTCGCGCCGCCGCGGGACACCGAGTGCGTGGACATCCCGCACGGCCCGCAGACCGAGTCGTTCTTCGCCAAGGACCTGCCGGAGGCCGTGACGGCCCATTACCGGGTGAACAAGAAGCCCGGCGGCTGGGGCATCATCGGCGACTCCACGGGCGGCTACTGCGCCCTGAAGCTGGCGATGCACCACCCGGAGGTCTACGGGGCGGGCGCGGGCCTGTCGGCCTACTACAAGGCGCCGAGCGACCCGACCACCGGCGACCTCTTCCACGGGAGCAAGAAGCTCCGCAATGAAGCTGATTTGCACTGGTTTCTGAAGAATCGTTCCGCTCCCGCCACCTCGCTGCTCGTCACCAGCAGCAAGGCCGGGGAATCCAACTACAAGCCCACGCTGAAGTTCATAGAGCTGGCGAAGTCCACCCACAGGACCAGGATCTCGTCGATCATCCTGGAAAGCGGCGGGCACAACTTCAACACCTGGCGCCGGGAGATCCCGCCGACCCTGGAGTGGGTCAGCGCACGGCTCACCGCGAGGTGAGCGGGGCGGTCGGCGGGGGCCGCGGTGTGCGGGCGGAGCGGGGCCGCGCGGGTGCCCGGTGCGGGCGCGGCGGGCGCGGCCGGGGCGCGGGGCGCCCGTGCGGCGGGGGGCCGGTGACGGGATACGGGAGTCGGCGACCAGAAATGATCTTGTCGTTTGTCGAATTCGGTGACAGCCGGGATTCCTGATGTCGTGTGGAGGCTTCGGTATGGCTGAGTTTTTGTGGGGCGGGGCGCCAACATTCGCCTACGCGCGGTAAGTTTCTGGCCATGCCACGTGGACGTCACCGTCATTCCCCGCCTCTGCACAGGCTGCTGCCCCCCTCGGTGATCGCAGGCGTCTCCCTTGTCTGCGCTCTCGGCCCCTGGGTGTTCACGCAACAGACGACTCTCCGCGGCCTGGCGGCGGCGGCCGCGGTCACGGCGATCGTCGGCGCGGTCGTGATGCGCCGCTGGGACATGCAGGCCGGCAAGCACGTCGCCGACCTCACGCGCGCGCGTGCCGGTGACGAGTGGCGTTACGAGGAACGGGTCGCCGAACTGGAGAGCGACCTGGACGAGTCGCGTGAGCTGCGGGTCAAGCTGGAGCAGCGACTGCGGGCCAAGCGCGCGGAACTCGCCGGCCTGCGCAACGAGCACGCGGCGCTGCTGCGCCGCTACGCCACCGCGGAGACCGAGCGGGCCAGCGCCCTGGAGGGCCGCCGTCTGCTCGAGATAGAGGCGGTGCCGGCGCTGCCGGGCGCGCCCGCGAGCGAGGCCGCCGCGGATTCCGCCGCCGAGGCTGCGGACGCCGTCGAGGCTGCGGGCGTCGTCGAAGGCGCGGAGGCGGCCGAGTCGGCGGATGCGGACAGGACGGATGCGGCGGACGAGGCGGCTGCGGCCGACCCGGCCGAGCCCCGCGAGGAGGTGGCGCCGTTCTCGACGGTCTTCTCGCCCGAGGGTTCGAAGCTGTTCCTGCGGGCGCAGGCCGCGCTGGCGCGGCTGGACACCGACGGCGTCGAGTCCCGGAAGGACGACGACCTCGCCGGGGAATCCGGCGCGGCCGCCGGGGAGGAGCCCGCGCGGGCGTCCTCCGCGGAGCACGGAGCCGCCGACGGCGCGAACGCCGCCCAGGAGGACGAGGCACAGGGGAAGCCCGAGGCGGTCGACGAGCACGCGCACGCGACCGCCCCCCACCCGGCAGCCGACGCCGAGACCTCACAGGACGCCGAGACCTCACAGGACGCCGCGGCTTCGCAGGACGCCGCGGCTTCGCAGGACGTCGAGGCTTCGCGGGACGTCGAGACGCCGCTGGACGACAGGACTCCGCACGACGCGGCCTCGGAAACAGCCCTGGAGACCGAGCGCCCGGGCGCCCCGGCCGACGCGCCGGAAGCCGTCAGGTCCCGTGGGGAGTCGGACGACGCGCGGACCGCGTCGCGGCCCGAGCCGCCCCTGGACCCGGAGCCCGGCGCCGCCCCGGCGCCCACCGCCCCCGCCGCCGTCGAGGCCGCGGCGGCGGGTGCGGCCGGCGCGCTCGTGCCGCGCCCCGCGACTCCCGTGCGGTCGCCGTCCGGTCACTTCGCCGTGCCGACCGCCGTGGCCGTCGTACCGGCCGCTCAGCCCGTGCGGCGTCGGACGGCCGAAGGCGGGTTCGACTTCTTCGGCACCAAGAGCGAGTCCGCTCCGGACGCCCTCGAAGCCGTCCAGAACGAGGACCTGGCGGACGTCGTCGGCCAGGAGGCGCTCGCGCTGCACAAGGCCGAGTCCGAGGCGGAGTTCAAGCCGGCGGACGAGGCGTCGCGCGGAGTCGGCCAGGTGATCGACCTGACCGCCCACGACGAGACGGAACAGATCGACCTCCAGCAGCTGCGCAGCGCGGTCTCCTGACGCCGTCGCCGCACGGCCGCTTCCGTTGCCGCTGCCGCTGATGCTGATGCCGCACCGCCGCTCGGGCCCGGGCGGCATGTGGCTGCGGCGGCCGGGGCGGGCAGGTCATGCCATCCACCGGTCGGGCCGGGCGTCGCGGCGCCCGGTCCGAGATCGTTCGGCCTGACTGCGGAGCAGCCGCTCGGCCTCCTGAGCGTCCCTCAGGCGGGCCGTGACGGTTTTTCCGGCCCCCGTGTCCACATGGACGTCCGCGAGGCCCCAGAGGCGCTGCCAGGGCCCCTGTGTCAGCCGCACGCTCTGGACCTTGGCGTGCGGCACCAGCGAAAGACGGCGGCGCAGCAGGCCGTGCCGGGCGGCGAACACGGTGTCCGTGACCGAGATGCCGTAGCCCCGCCACCACACCGGCACGCAGCGCCCGGCCCTGCGCGGCGGACGCTCCAGCGACGTTTCCGCCGGCATGGCCACTCCGGGCAGCACGCGCGCGACGACGATCTCCGCTGCCGCGTACGGGGCGACCGGCACGAGCACGGAGTTGGCGGAGCCGGCCACGTCCAGCTCGACGCGCACCCAGCGGCGCCGGCGCCACAGCAGCGGCTGGACGATGCGCACGGTCTGCACCCGCCCGGGCGGCACCGTCTCGTGCGTGCGGTCCAGCAGGCCGTGATCGAGCCGCAGCCCGTCCGGCGACTCGCCGACCGTCCAGTCGTACTCGCCGACGAACCGTCCCACGCTGCTCGCACCGGCCGCGCCGAGCAACGGCACCCCGGTCGCCAGGACCGTCCACACACTGTGGGTGGCCAGCCACAGCACGGGCGGCACGACGAGCGCGGCGGCCAGCGCGCCCCAGGTGGCGCCCGTCAGCGCCAGCGCGATCGCGAGCTCGCGCCCCGGCACCCGCAGCACCTCGCGCGCGGGAGCCTCCCCCACCTCGCGCGCCGTCTCCGGGGCGAAGCCCGCCGCGCGCGCGAGGAGCTCGGCCCGCAGCGCGCGGGCCTCGTCCTCGCCGAGGAAGGCGAGTTCGTCCTTCTTCTCGGCGCCGACGACGTCCAGCCGGAGTTTCGCCACGCCCGCGACGCGGGCCAGCAGCGGCTGACTGACGTCGATCGCCTGGATGCGTTCCAGCCGGATGTGCGCGGTGCGCCGGAACAGCAGCCCGGTCCGGATGCGCAGTTCGCCGTCGGTCACCGCGAAGTGGGTGAACCACCAGGTCATAAAGCCGTAGAGGGAGGCCGCGGGGACGAGGACGGCGAGCGCCACGAGCAGCGTCGTCGTGGTCAGCCGGGTGAGCTGTTCCTGCGCCTGGTTCGGGTCGTGCACCGCCCAGCCGACGAGGACGGCGACGGGCGCCCAGGCCCGTCGGAACGGCGTCACGGGATGCAGTCGGCGTTCGGCGGCGAGCGGCCCCGGACGGTCCCCGGACCCGCCGGCCGCCTGCGGCACGCCGTCCTCCACGCCGTCCTCCACGCCCGGTGTCGTCACAGTCCCGCCGATCGGGCCTCGCCGAGTTCGGTGAGCCGGTCGCGCAGCCGTTCCGCCTCGGCCGGGTCGAGACCCGGGATGGCGGCGTCGGTCGCGGCGGCCGCGGTGTGCAGCTGGACGCCGGCCAGACCGAAGCGCCGCCCGACGGGGCCGGAGGTGACCTCGACGAGCTGCATGCGCCCGTACGGCACGACGGTCTCCTCGTGCCACAGCACGCCCCGGCTGATCAGCAGGTCGTCGGCCCGCTCCGCGTACCGCCAGGAGCGCCAGTTGCGGCCGAGCAGCACCCAGCCCCAGCCGATGCCGGCCAGCGGCAGCAGTGCGAACGCGGCCCACGCGGGGCCGACGAGCAGGCCGAGCAGCAGACCGGTGCCGACGGCGGCCGGCACCAGCCACACCACCAGCAGCAGCCGCCGCATCCGCAGCAGCGCGGGCGGCAGCCCGGTCCACTCCGGTCCGGTCTCCGTCGTCTCCGTCGTCTCCGCGCCCCCCGGGCCCACCGGGCTCCCCGTCTCCATGGGCCCAGCGTACGTAGGGGAGACTGGTGCCATGACTCCCACGACGGAGACCACGGTCGGGATCGGCGGCGCCGCGGAGAGCACCGACATGGTGCTCAACATCGGCCCCCAGCACCCCTCCACGCACGGTGTGCTGCGGCTGCGGCTCGTACTGGACGGCGAGCGCATCCAGCACGCGGAGCCGGTGATCGGCTACATGCACCGCGGCGCGGAGAAGCTGTTCGAGGCCCGCGACTACCGGCAGATCGTCATGCTGGCCAACCGTCACGACTGGCTGTCGGCGTTCTCCAACGAGCTGGGCGTGGTCCTCGCGGTGGAGCGGATGCTCGGCATGGAGGTCCCCGAGCGCGCGGTGTGGACCCGCACGCTGCTCGCCGAGCTGAACCGGGTGCTCAACCACCTGATGTTCCTCGGGTCCTACCCCCTGGAGCTCGGCGGCATCACACCGGTGTTCTACGCCTTCCGTGAGCGCGAGGTGCTCCAGAACGTGATGGAGGAGGTCTCCGGCGGGCGCATGCACTACATGTTCAACCGCGTCGGCGGCCTCAAGGAGGACGTGCCGGCCGGCTGGGCCTCCCGCGCGCGGGGGGCGGTCGCCGCCGTGCGCTCCCGTATGGACGTCTTCGACGACCTCGTGCTCGGCAACGAGATCTTCCGCGGGCGCACGCGGGACGTCGGCGTCCTCGCGCCTGAGCATGTGCACGCCTACGGCGTGAGCGGGCCGATCGCGCGCGGCTCGGGCGTCGACTTCGACCTGCGCAGGGACGAGCCCTATCTCGCCTACGGGGAGCTGCAGGGCACCCTGAAGGTGGTCACACGCACCGAGGGCGACTGCCTTGCGCGCTTCGAGTGCCTCCTGGAGCAGACGTACAACGCGCTCGCTCTCGCCGACGCCTGCCTGGACCGTCTCGCCGACCTGCCGCCCGGCCCGATCAACCAGCGGCTGCCGAAGGTCCTCAAGGCGCCCGAGGGGCACACGTACGCGTGGACGGAGAACCCCCTCGGCATCAACGGCTACTACCTCGTCAGCAAGGGCGAGAAGACGCCGTACCGGCTGAAGCTGCGCTCGGCGTCGTACAACAACATCCAGGCGCTCACCGAGCTGCTGCCGGGCACGCTGGTCGCCGACATGGTGGCCATCCTCGGGTCGATGTTCTTCGTGGTGGGAGACATCGACAAGTAGTCGGCCGCCGGGCCGCCGGGCAACGCGCATGTGTGGCGACGGCCGGCCGCACGACGGTCGCTCAGGGTCGGCGGCGCCGGAGCCGGTCGCAGGGGGCGGCGGGTCCGGTGGCGGTCAGTCGGCTTCGGGCGCCGGGGCGGCCTGCGGGTCCCGTGCCGCGTCCGCGACCGGCTGTTCGACCAGTGGGTCCGGGATGCCGACCGGCTGGACCAGCCAGCCGAAGTCGCCCAGTCCGCCCGGCGCGGTGAGTTCGCCGGCCGCTCCGGCGCTCACGAGGGCGCGCACGTATGCGGCGGGGTCCGTGGAGGCGAGTGCGAGCGGGGGGCGTGCACCCGTGAGCCCCAGGGCGTGCAGTGCAGCGCGTTGGCTGAGCAGGCGTGCGCCGGGGCGCGTGTCCGGGCCCGTGATCGTGCGAGAGCCGGGGTGCGTGCCGGTCGCGGGGCGCGCGGGGGAGCCGGGAAGCGGGTGCCGGGCGTGCGTCCGCGTCGCCGTCCTCGCTCCCGCCTCCGCGCAGGCGTCCAACGCCACGTGGGCCGTGATGTCACAGGACCCGTCCGGGACGGGAGCCGTCTCACGCCCGTCCCGGAACCCGGTGAGAGTCCCGTACGGGGGGCGCGCGTCCGCGGTGTGCGCGTAGTCCACCGCCACCGCGAGCCCTCGTCCGACGCACGCCACAGCCGACGCCCACGCCAAATCCCTGGGCAGCCCGATCTCGGCCCGCAGCCCCTCCTCGCCGCCCGACGGCCACCAGCGCGCCAGCCAGTCCGCATCCGCTCCCGACACCGGCTCCCCGAGCCGCTCGGTCCCGTCCTGCCGGACGAGGACCAGTCGCGCCACCCCGGCGGCGTCGACCTCCGCGACCTCGACCGGGACGTTGTCCAGCCACTCGTTGGCGAACAGCAGCCCGGTGACGGCCGAAGGCGGCTCGCGGAGCCACTCGATCCGCCGAGCGAGCCCCTCGGGGCGGTCGGCGATCTCGACGGCGCACGCGCGCGTGCGGGAGAGCACGCCGGCGGGGAGTGCCGCCAGGACCGCGGCCACCAGTTCGCCCCGGCCGGCGGCCATGTCGACGAAGTCGAGCGACTCGGGCCGGCCCAGCGCCTCGTCCACCCGGCACAGGAGCCGGGCCACGGCCTCGGCGAAGAGCGGCGAGGCGTGCACGGACGTGCGGAAGTGCCCGGCGGGACCTTCGGGCCGCCGGTAGAAGCCCTCCGTGGAGCCGCCGCCCGAACCGGGCGCGCCCGCCGTGGCGGACGCGCGCTCGCCGCCGGCTCCGTACAGCGCGGCCTGCGTCGCCGCGCGCCAGCCGCGCCACTCGCCCGAACCGGTCACGTCGCCCGAGCCGGTCACGTCGCCCGAGCCGGTCACCTCGTCCGCCAGACCTCGTCCACCCCGACAGACTAAGCGGGTGGACCAGCCGTACAGGTGATCACGGCATCCACCTTGCGGAGTACACGCGCCCGTACCGGATCGGCCCTCCGGTTGACCCCCGCACGCACAGGGCTTCCCTACGCTGGGTTACGTGCAGCGCTTCTATGACTTCCTCCGCAGAAACCCGACCGGGGTCGACGGCTTCTGGGCCCTGGTCCTGTTCGGGATCTCTGTCGTGGCCGGAACCGCCGGCCCGGACCAGCGCGGGGGCGCCGACTCCATGGCGCTGTACGTGCCCGTCGTGCTTCTGCTCTGTCTGGTCCTGGCGCTGCGCAGGCGGCTGCCCGAGAAGATGCTGCTGCTGGCCGTCGCCCTGGGGCTGGCGCAGCTGGTGCTGAACGTCTCGGCGACGGCCGCCGACTTCGCCCTGCTGGTGATCGTCTACACGGTCGCGGCCAACGGCGTCCGCTGGGCGTCCCGGCTGGCGCTCGTGATGGGCCTGAGCGCGGCCACCGTCGCCCAGCTGCGCTGGCCGAACGAGAACTCGGGCGTGCCGGGCAACGTCGCGACCGTGGTCTTCCTGACGGTGCCGTTCGCGTTCGCCTGGGTGCTCGGCGACTCCATGCGCACCCGCCGCGCGTACTTCGCCCAGCTGGAGGAGCGCGCGGCCCGTCTGGAGAAGGAGCGCGAGGCGCAGGCGAAGGTCGCCGTCGCCGCCGAGCGCGCCCGCATCGCGCGCGAGCTGCACGACGTCGTCGCGCACAACGTGTCGGTGATGGTGGTGCAGGCCGACGGCGCCGCATACGTCCTGGACGCCGCGCCCGACCAGGCGAAGGCGGCCCTGGAGACGATCTCCTCCACCGGTCGTCAGGCCCTGGCCGAGATGCGCCGGTTGCTGGGAGTGCTGCGCACCGGCGAGCACCAGGAGGGCGGCGAGTACGTGCCGCAGCCCGACGTCGAGCAGATCGAGGACCTGGTGGAGCAGTGCCGCGGCTCGGGCCTGCCCGTGGACTTCAAGGTCGAGGGCACGGCCCGGCCGCTGCCCAGCGGCGTCGAGCTGACGGCGTACCGCATCGTGCAGGAGGCGCTGACCAACACGCGCAAGCACGGCGGGCCGAACACGGGCGCGAGTGTCCGCCTGGTCTACTTCGACGACGGCCTCGGGCTGCTCGTGGAGGACGACGGCAAGGGTGCCCCGCACGAGCTGTACGAGGAGGGCGGGGCCGACGGCGCCGGGCACGGACTGATCGGCATGCGGGAACGGGTCGGCATGGTCGGCGGCACCCTGGACGCGGGCCCGCGACCGGGCGGAGGATTCCGGATCAGCGCCCTGCTCCCGCTCAAACCGGCGCACTGACGCTGACGCACGCCCCTCGTTGACACCTGTCACGCTCATGCGGACAGTCCGCCTCACCCACCCCACCCGCTCTCCCCACGCTCCCCCGACCGAAGTACGGAAACGGAAGAGGACTCGATGACGATCCGCGTGATGCTGGTCGACGACCAGATGCTGCTGCGCACCGGGTTCCGGATGGTGCTCGCAGCCCAGCCGGACATGGAGGTCGTGGCGGAGGCGGGCGACGGCGTCGAGGCCCTCCAGGCGGTGCGTTCGACGGAGGTGGACGTCGTGCTGATGGACGTCCGGATGCCGAAGCTGGACGGCGTGGAGGCCACCCGGCGCATCTGCGAGGAGCCCGACCCTCCGAAGGTGCTGATCCTGACCACCTTCGACCTCGACGAGTACGCGTTCTCCGGGCTGAAGGCGGGCGCCTCCGGATTCATGCTCAAGGACGTCCCGCCCGGCGAGCTGCTCACCGCGATCCGTTCCGTGCACAGCGGTGACGCGGTGGTCGCGCCCTCCACCACCCGCCGCCTCCTGGACCGTTTCGCGCCGATGCTGCCCGCCACGGGAGGCGAACCCCGGCACAAGGAGCTGGAACGGCTCACGGAACGCGAGCGCGAGGTGATGGTGCTGGTCGCCCAGGGGCTGTCCAACGGGGAGATCGCGGCCCGGCTGGTGCTCTCCGAGGCGACCGTGAAGACCCACGTGGGACGCATCCTCACCAAGCTCGGCCTGCGCGACCGCGTCCAGGTGGTGGTGCTGGCCTACGAAACGGGTCTCGTCCGCGCCGGCGGCCGCTGAGGGATACCGCACCACACCCCGCTCCGCCCCCCGGGGCGCGGACCCGGCTCGAGCCCTCTCGTTCGGGCGGGGCCGGGGCCGGGGCCGGGGCCGGGGTCTGGGCCTGGGGCGGGGCCGCACTAGCATCTGCGAATGCTTCTGTGGATCAACGGTCCCTTCGGCGGGGGCAAGACGCAGACCGCCTACGAGATCCGGCGCCGTCTGCCCGGCAGCGTGGTGTGCGACCCGGAGCACGCCGGGTTCGGCCTGCGCCGCATGCTGCCGCCGGACCTGCGCGGTGACTTCCAGGACCTGGCGTCCTGGCGGCAGGGCGTCGTCGAGGTCCTCGACCTGGCGCTCCGCGAGCAGGACGGCGTGGTCGTCGTCCCGATGACCGTCACTGACCCGGTGTACTTCGCCGAGACCGTCGGCAGGCTGCGCGAACTCGGCCACGACGTACGTCACTTCACCCTCCTCGCCGAACGGGAGACGGTCCTGCGGCGGCTGCGCGAGCGCGGTCCGGGACACCTTCTGGGGTTCGCCGCGGGAAGGAACGCGGGGCTG
This sequence comes from Streptomyces sp. SAS_272, assembly GCF_052543235.1. Lineage (NCBI taxonomy): Bacteria > Bacillati > Actinomycetota > Actinomycetes > Kitasatosporales > Streptomycetaceae > Streptomyces > Streptomyces sp. SAS_272. The sequence goes on from NZ_JBMNDR010000015.1 coordinate 63,699, forward strand.
CGCCGGGAGACCTGGGCCGTCAGCCGGCTCGACCACTGCCTGGAACGCCTGCGCGAGCCGGAGTTCGCCGAGCACCTGTGGACGGACCACGCAACCGTGCCGAAGACGGCCGACCGCATCGCCGTCCTCGCCGGTCTGACGCTCAGGCCCCATACCGAGGGTGCGCTGCGGACGCGGCTGCGGCAGGCCGGCGTGGGCCTGAGGCACATCCGGTTCGACTGACGTGCGGGCAGCCCGCTAGCGGAGTATCCCCTCCAGGAAGTCGCTGCCCAGCCGGGCCACCACCGTGACGTCGAGCTGGTGCAGCAGGTACCGGCCGCGTCGCCGCGTGGTGACCAGGCCCGCCTTCTTCAGCAGCGTGAGGTGCCGGGATATCTCGGGCGCCGACACGCCGTGGACCTGGGCCAGTTCCGTCGTGGTGTACGCACTGCGGGCCAGCATCCGGCAGATGCGCATCCGCACGGGATGGGACAGCGCGGTCATCCGCAGCGCCAGCTGCTCCACCGACGGCGGTGCGGCCGGCTCCGGCGAGCCGACCGGGTAGTGCAGCACCGGCTGCCAGCCGTACCGGTGCAGCACCATCAGGTGCGGCCAGCCGAGGCTGGTGGGCACCAGCAGCAGGCCGCCGTCCCCTGTCGTGCTGTGGCCCACGACCAGTTTGTCGACGGTGATCCGCGCGGCCTCCTCGTCGAGCGTCACAGCCGAGGACACGGCGGTGAGCGTCTCCGCCAGCCCCTTGTGGCGCAGGAGATCCGTCTTCAGGCGGGCGTCGGCGGTGAGGGGGAGCCGCACCCGCGCCCAGACGTCGGAGAAGAACGCCTCGTCGCAGTCCCGCAGGAACTGGCGCAGCCAGGCACGCACGCGTGGGGGGTCGTCGAGCAGCCGCCGGGTGAACCGCACCTGTCGCGGGCCGCGCGTGGCGGCCAGGTCGAAGGCGCGTCGGCGCAGCTCCGGGTGGCAGAGGACGCCGGCGCCCGGAAGGTCGTATCCGGGCGCGCAGATGAATTCCAGCGCGCAGTCGACGAACTGCTCGTCCGTCAGCTTGTCCAGGAGGTCGAGGTCTTCGGCCAGCGTCGTGCCGGGGAGGGCGGTTCTGCCCGGGATGCCCGCACAGGGCAGGAAGAGGTCCGAGAACGTCGTCCGCCACAGGAAGTCGGCCTCGCACATCCGGTCGGCCAGATGCGGGTCGAGGCCGGAGGCGACCGCGGTGACCCAGCCCTGCAGGCCGGGATGGTGCCCCGGCTCGGCCAGCGCGTGCAGCGCCATGCCGAGCTCGGCCAGGGGCGAGGGCGCGACGGAGACCCTCTCCGGCCGCAGCCCGGCGACGTCGATGCGCAGGCTCATGCCTTCATGGTGCACTCCGGCACTGACAACCCGGCCCGGTCGACGTCCGAGCACGACCGGCCGTCGGGCCGCCGGGCGGCCGGGCACCGAGGTGCCGAAGTGCGGGCCGCCGGGGGCGCCGGGCCTTCGCGGATGCGGGCCGCCGGGACCGGCCTGCCGCCCGTGCTCCGGCCGCCGGGACCAGCCTGCCGCCCGTGCTCCGGCCGCCGGGACCGGCCTGCCGCCCGTGCTCCGGCCGCCGGGACCGGCCTGCCGCCCGTGCTCCGGCCGCCGGGGACCGGCCTGCTGCCCGTGCGCCGCCCGTCGGGACCGGCCTGCCGCCAGGGCACGCACCTCTGGGGCCCGGCGTCCGTGCCTACCCGCCCACCTGCCTACCCGTCGACCCCGTCGGCGGCCCGCGCCGTCCGGGGGATCCGCGTGGCGAAGTCCGCGACCGCTGCCCTCACGTCGTCCGCCGTCCACGTCAGGCCCTCGGAGCGGACCCCGACCTCGGTGACGGACAGCCCCGGCCCGCCCCGCTCCCAGGCGCCCGCGAAGAGCATCGTCCCCGTCTCCTCGGCCTGGAGCGCCGCCGCTTCGGCCAGGACGTCGGCCTCGTACGGCAGCCAGACCTGGAACTCGTGGGTGTGCGGGGGCTCCGGGAACACGCGCGCCCACGGCACGTCCGTCGCGGCGAGGCCCTCGCGCAGCGCCGCGGCCACCACGCGCGCGTGGTCGACGTAGTCGGGCAGCCGGGGCAGTTCGCGCTCCAGGCCGATGAGCGCCGACAGCGCGGTGGGGAACTGCTGGAATATGGTGCCGCCGTACCGGTGCCGCCAGGTCTTCGCCTCCTCCACCAGCGACCGCGGGCCGGCGAGCGCGGCGCCGCCGAAGCCGTCGAGGGACTTGTAGAACGACACGTAGACGCTGTCCGCCAAGTCGGCGATCTCGTGCAGGGGACGTCCGAAACGCCGGGTCGTCTCCCACAGCCGCGCACCGTCGAAGTGGACCACGGCGTCGCGCTCGCGCGCCGCCTCCACGGTCTCGGTCAGCTCCTCCCAGGAGGGCAGCACATAGCCGGCCTCCCGGAGGGGCAGCTCCAGCATCAGAGCGCCGAAGGGCTCCTCGAAGCCCCGCACCTCCTCGGCCGTGGGCAGCCGGGGCTCCCCCGTCACCCGGACGGTGCGCAGCCCGCTGACGGCGGCGAACGCGCCCCGTTCCCACCTCTCGGGATGACTCAGCGCGTGCAGCGCGACGGTCGGGTTGCCGGTGCGGCCCGCCCAGCAGCGCAACGCGACCTGCTGGGCCATCGTGCCGGTCGGGAAGAACGCGGCGGCCTCCGTCCCGAGCAGACCGGCGACCCGCTTCTCGAGGGCCCCCACGACGCCGTTGCCGTACATGTCGCCGGGTTCGTCGAGGTCGTGGACGTCGGATGCGTGCTCGTGGAGGTGCGCGAGCCGGTCGCGAAGCGTTGCGCGGAATCCCGCGCGCGACAGGACGCGTTCCGCCTCCCGGTGAGCGATCGCCCGCCGTTCCCGGAGGCGCTCCTGTGCCGTCTTCTCGTCGCCCTGGTCCGTCGTGTATGCCATGCTCCGGATGATGCCGTGCCGCCCCGCGCGCGAGCACGCGCATATCCCGGCGGCTGTCCCGGCGGCCCCCACCCGGGAATCCCTCGTGGGTCCCGGAAGCGCCGCCCGACCCACTTGTGCCCAGCCCTCCCGCCCGTCCCGTCCGACGGCGGGGAACGGGTGGGAAAGCCCACAGCCTGTGGACGAACGGACGCCCCTCGAACGGATCGCGTTAACATGACGAGAAATCGTCCGGTACCCCGAGCGGACTGGAACGGAAGGCCGCGTCGCGTGAGCACAGCCCAACAACCAGACCCGAGGGACCGCCCCGCGCGGCTGGCCGTCGGCGTCGTCGGCGCGGGCCGGGTGGGGCCTGCCCTGGCCGCGTCCCTCCAGCTCGCCGGACATCGTCCGGTCGCCGTCTCGGGTGTCTCCGACGCCTCCAGGCGACGAGCCGGGCTCCTGCTGCCCGACGTGCCGCTCGTCCCGCCCGCCGAGGTCCTGCGGCGCGCCGACCTGGTGCTGCTGACGGTCCCCGACGACGCCCTGCCCGGCCTGGTGGAGGGCCTGGCCGAGACCGGCGCCGTGCGCCCGGGCCAGCTTCTCGTGCACACCTCCGGGAGGTACGGCACGAAAGTCCTCGACCCCGCCCTGCGCGCGGGCGCCCTGCCGCTCGCGCTGCACCCCGCGATGACCTTCACGGGCACCCCGGTGGACGTTCAGCGCCTGGCCGGCTGCTCCTTCGGCGTCACCGCGCCCGACGGCCTGCGGATGGCCGCGGAAGCCCTGGTGATCGAGATGGGCGGCGAGCCGGAGTGGATCGCCGAGGAGAGCCGCCCGCTCTACCACGCGGCCCTCGCCCTGGGCGCCAATCACCTGGTCACCCTGGTCGCCCAGTCCATGGAGCTGTTGCGCGCGGCGGGCGTGGAAGCCCCCGACCGGATGCTCGGCCCGCTGCTCGGCGCCGCTCTCGACAACGCGCTGCGCTCGGGCGACGCCGCGCTCACCGGCCCCGTCGCACGCGGCGACGCGGGCACGGTCGCCGCGCATGTCGCGCAGCTGCGCGAGCACGCCCCGCAGACCGTCGCCGGCTATCTGGCGATGGCCCGCGCGACCGCCGACCGCGCGCTCGCCCACGGGCTCCTCAAGCCCGAACTCGCCGAGGATCTCCTCGGGGTGCTCGCCGGCCATCCGCACGGCGCCCCGTCCGACCCCGGCGGTTCCGGTCCGCACGGCGCCGAAGGAGATGCCGGATGACCGTCGCCCTGCTGCGCACCGCCGACGAACTGCACGCACGCACGCGTGACGGCCGCCGCGCCGTCGTGATGACGATGGGCGCCCTGCACGAGGGGCACGCCACCCTGGTGCGCACGGCCCGCGAGCTCGCCGGGCCCGGCGGCGAGGTCGTCGTCACGGTCTTCGTCAACCCGCTGCAGTTCGGCGCGGGCGAGGACCTCGACCGCTACCCGCGCACCCTGGACGCCGACCTCGAGATCGCCGGGCGCGCCGGCGCGGACGTCGTGTTCGCCCCGTCCGTGGACGAGGTCTACCCGGGCGGCGAGCCGCAGGTCCGCATCTCCGCGGGCCCCATGGGCGAGCGCCTGGAGGGCGGCTCCCGGCCCGGGCACTTCGACGGCATGCTCACCGTCGTCGCCAAGCTGCTGCACCTCACCCGGCCCGACGTCGCCCTCTTCGGACAGAAGGACGCGCAGCAGCTCGCTCTGATCCGCCGGATGACGCGCGACCTGAACTTCGGCGTGCAGATCGTCGCCGTGCCGACCGTGCGCGAGGAGGACGGGCTGGCGCTGTCCAGCCGCAACCGCTATCTGTCCGCGCGGGAGCGGCGCACCGCGCTCGCGCTCTCCCAGGCCCTCTTCGCCGGCCGCGACCGGCACGCGGCGCAGGAAGCACTGCGTGCCCGCGCGCGGGAGGTGCCCGCCACACACGCGCGTGCCGAGGCGCTCAGCGCCATCGGCGAGTCCCGCGCGGCCGCCGACGCGCACGCCGTCGCCAAGGCCGCCCCCGGCAACCCCGCCGCGGTCCGCGCGGCCGCCCGTCAGGTCCTGGACGAGGCCCTGCGGCTCGACCCCCCGCTGCGGCTGGACTACCTCGCGCTCGTCGACCCGTCCGACTTCACCGAGATCGAGGACGACTTCACCGGCGAGGCCGTTCTCGCCGTCGCCGCCCGGGTCGGCACGACCCGGCTGATCGACAACCTCCCCCTCACCTTCGGAGCCGCCTCGTGACCAGCACAGGCATACGACTGCACGCACCCGAGCCCGGGTGGAACATCTCCGCGGACGTGGTCGTCGTCGGTTCCGGCGTCGCCGGCCTGACCGCGGCCCTGCGCTGCGAGGCCGCGGGGCTGAGGACGGTCGTCGTCACCAAGGCGCGCCTCGACGACGGCTCCACCCGATGGGCGCAGGGCGGCATAGCCGCGGCCCTGGGCGACGGCGACACGCCCGAGCAGCACCTGGACGACACCCTGGTGGCGGGCGCGGGCCTGTGCGACGAGGAGGCCGTGCGGATCCTCGTCACCGAGGGTCCCGACGCCGTGCGCCGGCTGATCGAGACCGGCGCGCACTTCGACGAGTCCGAGGAAGGCGGCCTGGAACTGACCCGCGAGGGCGGCCACCACCGTCGCCGTATCGCGCACGCGGGTGGCGACGCGACCGGCGCGGAGATCTCCCGCGCGCTCGTCGAGGCGGTACGCGCGCGTGGACTGCGCACGGTCGAGAACGCACTCGTCCTGGACCTCCTCACGGACGCCGAAGGCCGCACCGCCGGCGTCACCCTGCACGTCATGGGCGAGGGCCAGCACGACGGCGTGGGGGCCGTGCGCGCCCCCGCCGTCGTCCTCGCGACCGGCGGCATGGGCCAGGTGTTCTCCGCTACCACCAACCCTTCGGTGTCCACCGGCGACGGCGTGGCGCTCGCCCTGCGCGCGGGCGCGGAGGTCTCCGACCTGGAGTTCGTCCAGTTCCACCCGACCGTGCTGTTCCTGGGCGCGGACGCCGAGGGCCAGCAGCCCCTCGTCTCGGAGGCCGTGCGCGGCGAGGGCGCGCACCTGGTCGACGCGGACGGCGTGCGCTTCATGGTCGGCCAGCACGAGCTGGCCGAGCTCGCGCCCCGCGACATCGTCGCCAAGGGCATCATGCGCCGTATGCAGGAGCAGGACGCCGAGCACATGTTCCTCGACGCCCGCCACTTCGGCGCCCAGATGTGGGAGCACCGCTTCCCGACGATCCTCGCCGCCTGCCGCGCCCACGGCATCGACCCGGTCACCGAGCCCGTGCCGGTCGCACCGGCGGCCCACTACGCCTCCGGAGGCGTGCGCACCGACTCCCGCGGCCGGACGACCGTGCCGGGCCTGTACGCGTGCGGTGAGGTCGCCTGCACCGGTGTGCACGGCGCGAACCGGCTGGCGTCCAACTCGCTCCTCGAAGGCCTCGTCTACGCCGAGCGCATCGTGGCCGACATCGCGGCGAGCCGCACGGACGAGGCACTGCACGCGCGGGTGCCCGCGCCCGTGGAGCGCCCCGAGCGGCCCGCGCACCCGCTGCTCGCCCCCGAGGCCCGGTTCGCGATCCAGCGGATCATGACCGACGGCGCCGGCGTACTGCGCTCGGCCGCGTCCCTGGAGAGGGCCGCCGACCAGTTGCAGCGGCTCCACACCGAGGCCCGCGACGCCCTCGACGAGAACGGCAAGACGGCGGAGCCCGGCGTCGACACCTGGGAGGCCACCAACCTGCTGTGCGTCGCGCGCGTCCTAGTCGCCGCCGCCCTCCTGCGCGAGGAGACCCGCGGCTGCCACTGGCGCGAGGACCACGCCGACCGCGACGACGCCGGCTGGCGCCGCCACATCGTCGTACGGCTGAATCCGGACCGCACCCTCGCCGTACACACCACCGATACCGCAGACTTCCCCCCGACCCGGCAGCACCACCAGGAGCAGTGACAGACGTGAGCACCCCCGACCTTCCCCTCGCCCCGAGCGTCGGCTGCGGCGACGGCTGTGCCTGCGGCGCCGACGCAGACGCCGGATTCACCGACGAGGGATACGCCGAATACGAGGAGTGCGGGCTCGACCCCGCGCTCGCCCAGCTGCTGGTCGACGCCGGACTGGACCCCGTCGAGGTGGAGGACATCGCCAACGTCGCCATCCAGGAGGACCTGGCCCACGGCGTCGACGTGACGACGGTCGCGACCATCCCCGAGGAGGCGGTCGCCACCGCCGACTTCACCGCGCGCGAGGCGGGCGTGGTCGCGGGACTGCGGATCGCCGAGGCGGTCGTCTCGGTCGTCTGCACGGACGAGTTCGAGGTCGAGCGGCACGTGGAGGACGGCGACCGCGTCGAGGCCGGACAGAAGCTGCTGTCGGTCACCACGCGCACGCGTGACCTCCTCACCGCCGAGCGCAGCGCGCTGAACCTGCTGTGCCGCCTGTCCGGCATCGCCACCGCCACGCGCGCGTGGGCGGACGTCCTGGAGGGCGCCGGGGCACGCGTGCGCGACACCCGCAAGACGACGCCGGGCCTGCGCTCGCTGGAGAAGTTCGCCGTCCGCTGCGGCGGGGGCGTCAACCACCGCATGTCGCTGTCCGACGCGGCACTGGTCAAGGACAACCACGTGGTCGCCGCGGGCGGTGTCGCCGAGGCCTTCGAGGCGGTGCGGGAGGCCTTCCCGGACGTGCCGATCGAGGTCGAGGTCGACACCCTGCACCAGCTGCGCGAGGTCCTCGATGCGGGCGCCGACCTCATCCTGCTGGACAACTTCACGCCCGCCGAGTGCGCCGAGGCCGTCGCTCTCGTGGGCAAGCGCGCGCTCCTGGAGGCGTCGGGCCGGCTCACCCTGGACAACGCCAAGGCCTACGCCGACACGGGCGTCGACTTCCTCGCCGTGGGCGCTCTGACGCACTCCTCGCCGATCCTGGACATCGGTCTGGATCTGCGGGCGGCGGAGTAGGGAACGGGGACCGGCCATGCTGCTGACGATCGACGTGGGCAACACGCACACCGTGCTCGGCCTCTTCGACGGTGAGGACATCGTCGAGCACTGGCGGATCTCCACCGACTCCCGCCGCACGGCGGACGAACTGGCCGTGCTCCTGCAGGGCCTGATGGGCATGCATCCCCTCCTCGGGGACGAGCTGGGCGACGGCATCGACGGCATCGCGATCTGCGCCACGGTGCCGTCCGTGCTGCACGAGCTGCGCGAGGTGACGCGGCGCTACTACGGCGACGTGCCCGCCGTGCTCGTCGAACCCGGCGTGAAGACGGGCGTGCCGATCCTGTTCGACAACCCCAAGGAGGTCGGCGCCGACCGCATCATCAACGCCGTCGCGGCGAACGAGCTCTACGGCGGTCCGGCGATCGTCGTCGACTTCGGCACGGCGACGACGTTCGACGCGGTCAGCGCGCGCGGGGAGTACGTCGGCGGGGTCATCGCACCCGGCATCGAGATCTCGGTGGACGCGCTGGGCGTCAAGGCCGCGCAGCTGCGCAAGATCGAGCTGGCCCGGCCCCGGAGCGTGATCGGCAAGAACACGGTCGAGGCCATGCAGTCCGGGATCGTCTACGGCTTCGCCGGCCAGGTCGACGGCGTGGTGACCCGGATGGCCCGGGAACTCGCGGAGGACCCGGACGACGTGACGGTGATCGCGACCGGCGGCCTGGCGCCGACGGTGCTCGGCGAGTCCTCGGTGATCGACGAGCACGAGCCGTGGCTGACGCTGATCGGGCTGCGCCTGGTGTACGAGCGGAACGTGTCGCGCATGTGAGCCGGTCGCCCTCCCGGAGCCGGGGAGGGCGGAGAACGGCCCCGGCCGACGCGGCGCCCGTCCCGTCCCGGCGGGCCCGGCGCCGGGCCCGTCCCGGGCCGCCTGTCCGGACCCGGGCGGCCGGGGGCACGGCGGCGGGGGAGCTGGTCGTGCAGGGGGAGCCGACCACGGGTCGACGGCGGGAGCCGCGCGCGGCTCGTCCGCAGGAGCCGGCCGGCGGGGCCGCCAGAGCGGATTCGGGCGCGCCACACCCGTCCGTTATGTCGAATTTGTCTGATTAGCGCGTATCGTCGCCGCATGCCCACGCCCTACGGATCCCGCGGCGGCCTGGCGTTCGGCGCGGAGGAGCTGCGCGTGCTCCGCCGCGCCCTCGCCCTCGCCCTACACCCCGGCCCCGTCTCCGCCGAGGACATCCAGGACTGTCATCGCCTAGCCGAGTCCCTCGACGAGGCGATGCACGAGGCCGCCCGGCTCCGGGCCTTCCTGGTGGCCGACCTCGGCCGGTACCGCGCAGCCCTTCCCGGCACCGCCGCCGGCTACCTCGCGCTCCTGGAGGAGGTGCTGGCCACCGGCTACCGGCCCGATCCCGACGATCTCGCCGCTCTGCGCGCCCTGCGCGGCAACCCGGTGGGCGCGGCCCTCCTGGAACGCTGCCAGACGCTCGCCGAGCAGGACGTACGCGCCCGGCTCGCCGGTCGTGCGGCCCGCAGGGCCCCGGCGGTCACCGCGACCGTGCCGGCGTCCCGTAGGCGCCTCCTGGCCCTCCCTGGGGGCCTCTCCGAGGAGCCGCCCGTCCGTGTTCCGGCGGGTTCCGCGGCTTCCGCGGGTTCCGCGGCCGGCGCGGACCCCGGCGGCGGGCCGAAGGAGGAGCCGCGGAAGAAGCCCGCCGGGAAGCCGACCACACCGGGTCCCGGTCCCGGTCCCGTGCCCGCCGAGCCCGCCGCCCCGGAGCCCGCACGGCGGCCCGTCCCCACGCCGGGCGAGGTCTTCCCGCGCCGCAGGCCGACCCCGCCGCGCGCCGACCCGGAGCAGCGGCGACTCGCCGTCGGCTGATCCCGGCCCACCCCGCCCCGATGTCCCGTTCCTCCCTGGCTACCCTGGTTCCATGGACTACGTCTCCGCGTTGCTGCCCCCCGTCGTCATGGCGGTGTTCTTCATCGGCCTGATCAGGGTGATCGTGAAGACCCAGGGCGGCGCCAACAAGGCCAAGGAGGACGCGGCCGTCGACGCGGCCCTCGCGCGCGCGGAGGGGACCCGCCAGGCCTCCGTGACCCCGGAGGCCTGACCGCCCCTCAGCGCTCCGCCGCCCTCCGAGGCGCGTGGCTCCTTTCGGAGCCGCGCGCCCTTTTTGTTGTCGTTTGCCGGTGAAAGTGCACGTCCGGCACGCGATTGGGGTGATCTCCCACTATTGTTCTGAGCTGTGCCTCGCCCATTGGGAGAACTCGAAGACGCGGTCATGACGCGGGTGTGGAAGTGGAACCGCCCGGTCACCGTTCGAGAAGTCCTGGAAGACCTTCAGCAGGAACGGTCCATCGCGTACACCACCGTGATGACCGTTTTGGACAATCTCCATCAGAAGGGCTGGGTGCGCCGTGAAGCGGAAGGGCGGGCCTATCGATATGAGGCGGTCTCCACCCGGGCCGCCTACGCCGCCGCCCTGATGAACGACGCCTGGGCGCAGAGCGACAACCCCGCCGCAGCTCTCGTCGCGTTCTTCGGGATGATGAGCGACGAACAGCGACGTGCGCTGAGCGACGCCGTGCGCATGGTCCAAGGCCCGGAAACCACAGAACCCGCAACAACGTCGAGTGCACCCGCTGCGCCGAGTGCGCAGACCGAGGCCGGTAAGGGCGGCGCCGCGGAGAACCCCGCCTCGGCGACGGAGCACGACGGGCGATAGCGTCCGTACATGTCAGCAGAGCGTCCCTCGGCCGAGAACCCCGAAGTCACCGCTAAAGCCATCACCGTCCGGCGGGCCCGGACCGGCGATGTCCCCGTAGTGCGCCGTCTCCTCGACGCCTACGTCCGCGGCGGCATCCTGCTCGACAAAGCGACCGTCACGCTTTACGAGGACATCCAGGAGTTCTGGGTCGCCGAACGCGACGACAACGCCGAGGTGGTCGGCTGCGGCGCCCTGCACGTCATGTGGGAAGACCTGGCGGAAGTGCGGACTCTCGCGGTGAAGCCGGGGCTGAAGGGCGCGGGCGTCGGGCACCGGTTGTTGGAGAAGTTGGTCCACACCGCACGTTGGCTCGGCGTTCGCCGGGTTTTCTGCCTCACCTTCGAAGTGGACTTCTTCGCCAAGCACGGGTTCGTGGAGATCGGTGAGACGCCGGTCGACACCGATGTCTACGCGGAGCTGCTGCGTTCCTATGACGAGGGTGTCGCTGAGTTCCTCGGACTCGAACGAGTGAAACCGAACACCTTGGGCAACAGTCGGATGCTTCTGCATCTGTGATCGTCGCACTCATTCCCGCCGACCTGCCTTGCCCGGGTTCCCTATGTCCGAAACGCGCACGTTTCCGGTCGGTGTGCGGGCCGTCAGCCTTGGCCGAGGGTTTGTGTTTTCCCAGCAAAAGCGGTTTGCTTTCCGACGTACTGCAGTACTGCATATAACAGGGCGCGGCTAAACGGCGGACGCCGCGGACCCCGACCCTCACGTTTTCGATGAAAGGAAATCCGGTGGCACAGAAGGTTCAGGTCCTTCTTGTCGACGACCTCGACGGCGGCGAGGCGGACGAGACCGTGACGTTCGCGTTGGACGGCAAGACCTACGAGATCGATCTCACGACCACCAATGCGGACAAGCTGCGTGGACTTCTCGAGCCCTACGTGAAGGGCGGCCGACGTACCGGCGGTCGTGCCGCGGGTGGGCGCGGAAAGGCGCGCGCCGCTTCCGGCGGAAGCCAGGACACCGCTCAGATCCGCGCGTGGGCCAAGGAGAACGGTTTCGAGGTCAATGACCGCGGCCGTGTTCCGGCGACCATTCGCGAGGCCTACGAGAAGGCCAACGGCTGAGCGCACGCGCCCAGCAGCCGGACACGGTGGCATTGCGTCGCCAGCGTGTCCACCAGCCGTACCAGATCGGGGGCGTCACCCACGCCCCCCAGCGCCGACATGGTCGGCAGCGAGGCCTCGACCTCGCGCCCTGCAACGGGGGGCCGCAACCACACGGCGGCCCCCTGCACCGGCCCGCGGTCCGACCCGGTGGCACGGCAGGGAGCCGGGTCCGCAGGCCAGGGCGCCTCGATGAGGCCGCCGGCCCCGAGCACCGTCAGGCCCAGGGGCAACGCGCCCCACTCCAGCCACTCCAGGACTCCCGGCACCTCCTCCGCGCAGCCCGCGGCCACCAGCAGCAGCATCCGGCCGCCCCGCAAAGCCACCGGCGAGGCCGGCGCCAGTCGCCGGAGCGCCCCGCGCCCCGCCTCCGCCGGTACGTCCAGGACGTCGAAACGCTCGCCGGTCCTGAGTCGCGGTGGATTTCCGGGCACCGTCGCCCAGCCCAGTTCGTTCTCGTACCAGTCACGGATCCGGTCGGCCGGATCCGACGGCCGTCGAGGGAGGGGAACGATGGGCGGTGAAGAGGAGGCCGAGCGGGCCGCCGGGGGGTTCAAGGAGGGAACTGAGCCAACCATGCCAAGTGCAACCGTCCGAAAGGCCCCCGAGTTACGCTGGGTGTTTCCGTGACTGCACACCGTTCCGTCGATCAGGGCGGGCGGGTGTCGCGAGACGCAAGGTTGTTCGCCCGTAGCGGAGGGAACCGGTGCCCACGGCATGGAGTGTCGGTCCCGGCGGGTAAGACATCCCTAGTGGGAGGGGGCGACACGCAGGAAAGGCACGTCTCACGTTCGCCATCGGCGTACTGGCGACTGGGGTAACTGCCTGGCCTGCGGGAACATCGTCTCGCACCATCGGGTTGGAGCAGATGTCGGCGTTCGGGGTCAGGAGGCCATCGACGGTGTCGGCAGTTGGAATGAGCGGTCCCCGCTTGCGGGACTAAGCTGCGGAAGGACAGGGAGGGGAAGTTCCCCCCACTGCCTGACCGCTCTGAGGAGCGATTAACGATGTTCGAGAGGTTCACCGACCGCGCGCGGCGGGTTGTCGTCCTGGCTCAGGAAGAAGCCCGGATGCTCAACCACAACTACATCGGCACCGAGCACATCCTCCTGGGCCTGATCCACGAGGGTGAGGGTGTCGCCGCCAAGGCCCTTGAGAGCCTCGGGATTTCGCTCGAGGCGGTCCGCCAGCAGGTGGAGGAGATCATCGGGCAGGGGCAGCAGGCCCCGTCCGGGCACATCCCCTTCACCCCCCGTGCCAAGAAGGTCCTGGAGCTGTCGCTCCGCGAGGCGCTTCAGCTGGGCCACAACTACATCGGCACGGAACACATCCTGCTCGGCCTGATCCGTGAGGGCGAGGGCGTCGCCGCCCAGGTCCTGGTCAAGCTGGGCGCCGACCTCAACCGGGTGCGGCAGCAGGTCATCCAGCTGCTCTCCGGCTACCAGGGCAAGGAGACCGCCGGCGCCAGTGGCGGTCCTGCCGAGGGCACTCCCTCGACGTCCCTGGTCCTCGACCAGTTCGGCCGGAACCTCACCCAGGCCGCTCGTGAGTCCAAGCTCGACCCGGTCATCGGGCGCGAGAAGGAGATCGAGCGGGTCATGCAGGTGCTGTCCCGCCGCACCAAGAACAACCCGGTGCTCATCGGCGAGCCCGGCGTCGGCAAGACCGCCGTCGTCGAGGGCCTCGCCCAGGCCATCGTCAAGGGCGAGGTGCCCGAGACCCTCAAGGACAAGCACCTCTACACCCTGGACCTCGGCGCGCTGGTCGCCGGCTCCCGCTACCGCGGTGACTTCGAGGAGCGCCTGAAGAAGGTCCTCAAGGAGATCCGCACCCGCGGCGACATCATCCTGTTCATCGACGAGCTGCACACGCTGGTCGGTGCGGGTGCCGCCGAGGGCGCCATCGACGCCGCCTCGATCCTGAAGCCGATGCTGGCCCGTGGTGAGCTGCAGACCATCGGCGCCACCACGCTGGACGAGTACCGCAAGCACCTGGAGAAGGACGCGGCCCTCGAGCGCCGCTTCCAGCCCATCCAGGTCGCCGAGCCGTCCCTGCCGCACACGATCGAGATCCTGAAGGGTCTGCGGGACCGGTACGAGGCGCACCACCGCGTCTCGATCACCGACGAGGCGCTGGTCCAGGCCGCCACCCTGGCCGACCGGTACATCTCGGACCGCTTCCTTCCGGACAAGGCGATCGACCTGATCGACGAGGCCGGCTCCCGGATGCGCATCCGCCGGATGACCGCTCCGCCGGACCTGCGCGAGTTCGACGAGAAGATCGCCGGCGTCCGCCGCGACAAGGAGTCCGCGATCGACTCGCAGGACTTCGAGAAGGCCGCCTCCCTGCGCGACAAGGAGAAGCAGCTCCTGGCCGCCAAGGCCAAGCGGGAGAAGGAGTGGAAGGCCGGCGACATGGACGTCGTGGCCGAGGTCGACGGCGAGCTGATCGCCGAGGTCCTCGCGACCGCCACCGGCATCCCGGTCTTCAAGCTGACCGAGGAGGAGTCCTCGCGTCTGCTGCGCATGGAGGACGAGCTCCACAAGCGGGTCATCGGCCAGGTCGACGCCGTCAAGGCGCTGTCGAAGGCGATCCGCCGTACGCGTGCCGGTCTGAAGGACCCGAAGCGTCCCGGTGGTTCGTTCATCTTCGCCGGCCCGTCCGGCGTCGGTAAGACCGAGCTGTCCAAGGCGCTCGCCGAGTTCCTCTTCGGCGACGAGGACGCGCTGATCTCCCTCGACATGTCGGAGTTCAGCGAGAAGCACACGGTCTCGCGTCTCTTCGGTTCGCCCCCCGGATACGTGGGTTACGAAGAGGGCGGGCAGCTGACCGAGAAGGTCCGCCGCAAGCCGTTCTCCGTCGTCCTCTTCGACGAGGTCGAGAAGGCGCACCCGGACATCTTCAACTCGCTGCTGCAGATCCTGGAGGACGGTCGCCTGACCGACTCCCAGGGCCGGGTCGTGGACTTCAAGAACACGGTCATCATCATGACGACCAACCTCGGCACCCGGGACATCTCCAAGGGCTTCAACCTGGGCTTCGCCGCCTCGGGCGACTCGAAGACCAACTACGAGCGCATGAAGAACAAGGTGTCGGACGAGCTCAAGCAGCACTTCCGCCCCGAGTTCCTCAACCGCGTCGACGACGTGGTCGTCTTCCCGCAGCTCACGCAGGAGGACATCCTCAAGATCGTCGACCTGATGGTCGGCAAGGTCGACGAGCGACTCAAGGACCGGGACATGGGCATCGAGCTCTCCCAGTCCGCCAAGGAGCTGCTGTCCAAGAAGGGTTACGACCCGGTGCTGGGCGCGCGGCCGCTGCGTCGCACGATCCAGCGCGAGATCGAGGACACGCTGTCGGAGAAGATCCTCTTCGGCGAGCTGCGCCCCGGTCACATCGTGGTCGTGGACACCGAGGGCGAGGGTGAAACCAAGACCTTCACCTTCCGCGGCGAGGAGAAGTCGGCGCTGCCCGACGTCCCGCCGATCGAGCAGGCGGCCGGCGGCGCCGGACCGAACCTGAGCAAGGACGCCTGACCCGCCAGGGGTTGAGCCCGCGAAAGGGGCCGGTGCTGCACAGCACCGGCCCCTTTCGCATGCGCTCCTACGACAGCTGGCCGTTGTAGTCGGGCAGCTTGTACGTCGTCTCGGCGTGGCCGCCCGAGAGGTCGGTGGCGCTGTTGCCGATGTTCGCGATGATCGTGTAGCCCTTGGACTCGATGGTGACGCGCTGAGCGGTCTTGTAGGCGGCGACGTCCTTGAAGAGGTCGAGGAAGCCGCGTACGTACAGGCCGGAGACCTTGTAGCCGACGGACTTGAGGTTGTAGTCCGTCACCCCGGAGATGATGCCCGGGCGGGCGGTGACGAAGAACAGGGAGACGCCGTGCTCCTGGGCGTACTTGGCCACCTCGAGGACGGGCTTGTTGGCCGGCGCCGGGTAGCTGAAGCCGTAGTCGGTCTCCAGGGTGGTGTTGTCGATGTCGAAGACGATCGCCTGCTTCTCGCCCGGCGTGGCGGCGGCGATCCGCTGCTTCAGCGCCGGCAGGGCCTGGTTCATCACCGTCTGACAGTCCTGCTGCCAGGTCGCGTAGTCGACGTCCGCCGCCGCGGCGGAGGCGGTGGCAGTGGCGGTGGAGGCGCCGGCGGCCGTCGCGGCCTGGGCTCCGACCGGGACGGCCAGGGCAGTGGCGGCGGCCGTGGCTACGGCGGTCATGGCGATGCGGCGCTTCCAGGTGCCTCTGGTCATGTGTGGGGTCCTCTCGCGTCCTTGCGCTGCCGGTGTCGTGGGCATGCTGATCGGTGGGGATGACTTGCGGGGAACCAAGGGGTTACCGGGGGAAACCAGCGGGTTACTGGACGGTAGAGCCGACTGAGAGGCCCGTCACAGACCCGTGCACGCAATCGTGACCGGGGTCACAAGTGCCCTATGGGGTGCGGGAGTAGCCGCCGTCACATTCCGAAGTCCCTTGAGGTGGGCGGCCGGTGACATGCCGCACAAGGGATTTGAGCCCTACTAGGCCGGATAGTCCCATCGCGAAACAGAACAAAAAGGACATCGACTCAAGGGCCCGAGGTGTCGCGCGGGCCTCCTGGCCTGGGTGATGTCGAAAGTGTCCGGAAGGGGCGATCTGTCAAGAAGTGGGAAGTTTTGGGATGAAGTACTAGCTTCCGTCGTAGATCACACGTTTGAGCCCTCATGGGCCTCGGGGTTACCAAGGGATGGCCACTGCGGCGGACGTTCACGCCGGGTGGTTTCCTCTGTCCCCTTCCCCATGAGGTCTTCATGTTCCAGCGCGTCACGTTCCGTTCTTCCCGTACGTCCCTGCTCCGCACCCGCGTGGCCGTCGGGGCCGCCGCAGTGGGCGCCTCGGTCGTGCTGGGGACCGGAGTGGCGTCCGCCGCCGCCCCCGCCGCGGCGCCCGCCGCCGCCAAGAAGGCCGTTTCGGCCTCGTGGGTCGACCCGGTGAAGAAGTACACGCTGTCCGCCGGGTTCGCCCAGGCCGGCAAGATGTGGCAGTCCACCCACAGCGGTCAGGACTTCGCCGTGCCGAGCGGCACCAAGGTCATGGCCGCCCACGGCGGCACCGTGGTCAAGGCCGGCGGCAACGGCGCCGGCGACGGCCCGGCCTACGGCAACGCCATCGTGATCAAGCACGCCAACGGCGTCTACTCGCAGTACGCCCACCTCTCGCGCATCGACGTGAAGATAGGCCAGGTCGTGAAGACCGGCCAGAAGATCGCGCTGTCCGGCAGCACCGGCAACTCCAGCGGTCCGCACCTGCACTTCGAGATCCGTACGACCGCCAACTACGGTTCGGCGATCAACCCGGTCACCTTCCTGCACTCCAAGGGCGTGAAGGTCTGACGCCGGCGTGATCAGGCGCCCTGGTGCGCCTGGGTCACCAGATCGACGGCGACCTCGAGGACGGCCAGCCGCTTCTCCTCGGGGTCGCCTTCGAGGTCCTGCAGGAAGAACATGCCGGCGTGCAGCGTGAAGATGGCGCTCACGCAGCGGACCTGGTCGGTCAGCGGGGCCTCCGGGTCGATGATGATGTCGCGCAGGCTCCGCATGCGGTCCTTGAACGAGTCGCCGATCTGGAGCTCGCGCACCGTCGCCTGGTTCTCCTGCATGAAGCGGAAGAGCGGGGCCGCCTCGGAGAGGGCCCGGCTGTAGCGGCGCACGAGTTCGTGCTTGGTCTCCAGGGTGTGCGGCTGGCTCCTGCCCCACTCGATCAGGTCCTCGATCGGCTTCGTCAGATCCGTGAAGATGCTGACGGTGATCTCTTCCTTGGTCTTGAAGTGGTAGTAAAGGGCCGCCTTGGTGACCTCCAGGCGCTCCGCGATCTCGCGGAGCGAGGTCTTCTCGTAGCCCTGTTCGGCGAAGAGTTCGAGTGCCACGTCCTGGATGCGCTGGCGGGTGTTGCCGCGACGCTGCTGCTTGGTGCCGTCCATGGTGACGTCCATCCTCGTACGTCTCGGGCTCCCGCGAAAAATCAGGTGCCGTCCGGCCGGCTCGTCGTAGAAAACTTACTTGACGCCCGGCTAGTTACAGGCCTACCTTCCCCAGTGTAGTGAACTAGCCGGGCGGCAAGTAAGTGGCCGGCGGCGGTGAGTGGTCCAGGGGAGTGGGAACGATGGCGGACACGCAGACGACCGATACGGAAGCCGAGAAACAGCCCAGGAGTGTGCGGGTCGTCCTGCTGGCACTCATGATCACGATGATGCTCGCGATGCTCGACAACATGATCGTGGGCACGGCGATGCCGACGATCGTCGGCGATCTGGGAGGTCTCGAACACCTTTCCTGGGTCGTGACCTCGTACACCCTCGCCACCGCCGCCTCCACCCCGATCTGGGGCAAGATCGGCGACATGTACGGGCGCAAGGGCGCCTTCATGGCGTCGATCGTCATCTTCCTGATCGGGTCCGCGCTGAGCGGCATGGCCCAGAACATGGGCGAACTGATCGGCTTCCGCGCGGTCCAGGGCCTCGGCGCGGGTGGTCTGATGGTCGGCGTCATGGCGATCATCGGCGACCTGATCCCGCCCCGCGAGCGCGGCAAGTACCAGGGCATGATGGCCGGCGTCATGGCGCTCGCGATGATCGGCGGCCCGCTGGTCGGCGGCACCATCACCGACAACTGGGGCTGGCGCTGGTCCTTCTACATCAACCTGCCGCTCGGCGTGGTCTCGCTGTCCCTCATCAGCGCCGTCCTGCACCTGCCGAAGAAGCGCTCGCAGTCGAGGATCGACTACCTGGGCGCGACGCTGCTGACCGTCGGCATCACCTCCATCGTCCTGGTCACCACCTGGGGCGGCACGGAGTACGCGTGGACGTCCGCGCGGATCATGGAACTCATCGGGATCGGCGTCGCCTCGCTCATCGGGTTCGTGTTCTGGCAGACCAGGGCTGCCGAGCCGATCGTCCCGCTGCACATCTTCCGCAGCCGCAACTTCACCCTGATGTCGCTCATCGGCTTCATCACCGGCTTCGTGATGTTCGGCGCCACGCTCTTCCTGCCGCTGTACCAGCAGTCGGTGCAGGGCGCCTCCGCGACCAACTCCGGCCTGCTGCTCCTGCCGATGCTCGGCGCGATGCTCGTCACCTCGATGGTCGCGGGCCGGGTGACCACGAACAGCGGCAGGTACTACGTCTTCCCGGTAGTCGGCAGCGCCCTGATGGTGGTCGGCCTGTATCTGCTGTCGACGATGGACACCGGGACCAGCCGTCTCACCTCCGGCGTCTTCATGGCCGTCGTCGGCCTGGGCATGGGCTGCCTGATGCAGATCACGATGCTGGTCGCCCAGAACAGCGTCGAGATGAAGGACATGGGCGTCGCGTCCTCGTCCACCACCCTCTTCCGCACGCTCGGCTCGTCGTTCGGCGTCGCGATCATGGGCGCCCTGTTCAACAACCGGGTCCAGGACGTCATGAGCGAGCGGGCCGGTGCGCTGGGCTCCAAGATCACCGAACAGTCCGCTCAGCTGGACGCGGCCAGCCTGGCGAAGCTTCCGGCTGCGGCCCGTGAGGCCTACCAGCACGCGGTGTCGGCCGGCACGCACTCGGCGTTCCTGCTGGGCGCCGTCGTGGCGGTGGGCGCGCTGGCGGCGGCGGTGTTCGTCAAGGAAGTCCCGCTGAAGGGCGCCGGGCCGCAGAAGCCCGACGCCCCGACCGACGCCACGGCCACCCAGCCGCCCGTGGTCGAGGCCGTCTGACCCGGCCACGACGACCGAAGGCCTCCCGCGGTGTCCGCCCCGGGGGGCCTTCTCCGTGTGCCCGCGTCGGACCTGCCCGGCCCTTAATCCGTCCGGCCCTGGATCCGTCCGGCCGTCTCAGCTGTCCGGCGGTCTCAGATGTCCGGCGGTCGCGCCCGTCGGCTGTGGCATCCGTTCGGTCGGACCCGTCCTGCCGGGGCATCCGGCACTCCGCCACTCCGCCACGCCGTCGGGCCTGGCGGCCCGGTGATCCGGTGGGCCGCCACGGTTGCGCGACTTCCGCGGGCCGGTGGACTTGCGTAGGCCCCGGTGCCTGGGGTGAGGGGGCTTCCGCGGGCCTCGCCGGCCATCCCAGGGGCTCCCGCGGGCTCGCCGCGGCCCCCGGTGAGCCTCCGCGGGCCTCGCCGGCCTCCGGTGAGCCTCCGCGGGCCTCGCCGGCCCCCGGTGTGAGCCTCCGCGGGCCCCGGTGGCCTACGGCATCACCGGATAGCTGCCCGTGTTCGTCGGGGCGTGCTCGGGCAGCCACAGGACGGCGACGGCGCCCTCGGAGGGTATGTGCTCCGCGGCTCCGGCCGGCCGTACGTTGCGAAACGTCAGCCGGGCGCCCAGGACGCGGGCCTGGCCGGCCGCGATGGTGAGGCCGAGACCGTGCCCGCGCCCTGCGCGGTCGATGCTTCCGGTGCGGAACCGGCTCGGCCCCTCGGCGAGCAGGTCCTGCGGGAAACCGGGACCGTGGTCACGGACCCGGATGACCCGCCCCTCGACGCTGACCTGGATGGGCGGCTTGCCGTGCCGGGCGGCGTTGGCCAGCAGGTTGAACAGGACCCGCTCCAGGCGGCGCGGGTCGGTCGTGACCACGGACTCGTGCACGACCCGCACCTCGGCCTCCGGGTCCTTCGCGGCCACCCGCCGGGCCACGAACTCGCCCAGGATGATGTCCTGCAGCTCGGCGCGTTCCGAGGCGCCGTCGAGACGGGCCACCTCCAGCACGTCCTCCACAAGGGTGCGCATGGCCTTCGCCCGGTCCAGGACCAGTTCCGTCGGCCGGCCGGGGGGCAGCAGTTCGGCGGCCGTCAGCAGTCCCGTCACCGGGGTGCGCAGCTCGTGCGCGATGTCCGCGGTGACCCGGCGCTCGGCCTCCAGCCGCTCCTGCAACGTGTCCGCCATGGCGTCCACGGCCCTCGCCAGGTCGTCGGTCTCGTCCCGTACGACCCCGCCGATGGCGTCCCGGACGCGGACGTCCGACTCGCCCCTGGCGACCTGGTTGGCCGCGGCCGCCGCCTTGCGCAGCCGGCGCGAGAGCTGCCCGCCGATCAGCACCCCGAGCGCGCTGCCGCCGAGGACGACCGCGATGGAACCGATCACCAGGGCCTGGTCGAGGTCGTTCAGGATGTCCGTGCTGCGGTCGGTGAACCCGGTGTGCAGGGACAGCACATGCCCGTCCTTGACCGGCACGGCGGCCCAGATGTCGGGCACTGCGCCGGTGTGGTCGGAGACGAACGTGGCCCGGCGCCCCTCCTGCATCTTGTGCCGCAGCGACGTCGGCAGACCGGGGTCGTCGATCTTGATGTTGGGGAAGTTCAGCCGTCCGGACTGCTCGTAGTTGCGTTGGGCGATCTGCACCCGCTCGTCGGCGAGGTCGCGGGCGTTGTCCAGCATGGACACGCGCGCGGCGTTGTGCACGACGAGGCTGAGCGCGACCGCCACCAACGCACCGACCAGCGCGATCGCCGCACTCAGCTTCCATCGCAGCCCCGTGCGGATGCCCGCGCCTGCTGCGCGCGCCGGTACCAGGCGCTCGATCATCCCCCGCATATCCCTGTCCCCGCCCCGCTCAGGCCTTCAACTTGTAGCCGAAGCCGCGGACCGTCTCGATGCGGTCCTGACCGATTTTCGTCCGGAGCCGCTGCACATGGACGTCGACGACCCGGGTGTCGCCGCCCCAGCCGTAGTCCCACACCCGCTCCAGCAGTTTGTCGCGGGAGAGAACCGTGCCCGGAGCGGAGGAGAACTCCAGCAGCAGCCGCATCTCGGTGGGCGTCAGCGCCACCGGCTGCCCGGCCCGGCGCACCTCCATGCCCTCGGTGTCGATCTCGAGGTCACCGAAGGTCAGCACACCCCCGTCGGCGGCGGCCTCGGGCTCGGTGCGGTCACCGCCGCCCGCGTGACCGAAGCGGCGCAGCACGGCGCGGATCCGCGCGACCAGCACCGCTCCGTCGAACGGCTTGGTCACGTAGTCGTCGGCGCCGGCCTCCAGGCCCAGGACGACGTCGATGGAGTCGGCGCGCGCCGACAGCATGATCACCGGCACTGTGGACTCGTCGCGGATGCGCCGGCACAGGCTCACGCCGTCCAGGCCGGGGACCATCACGTCCAGCAGGGCGATGTCGGGTCGGTCGGCCCGGAACGCCTCCAGGCCGGAGAGGCCGTCGGGCATCGCGGTGACCGCGAAGCCGTCCCGCTCCAGGGCGAGCTGGGTGGCTTCGCGGATGACGTCGTCGTCCTCGACGAACAGGACGTGGGTCTGGTCTGCCATCCCGGTGCTCTCAGTTCTCGTATGCGGTCTCGTGCTGCTGTCAGGTGCCTGTCGGAGCGCCCCTTGGAGGGACGCGTGAAGCACGGCGAGCGTTCACTTCCCGTGCCGCCGCCTTGCCCGTCCACTCATTGATCGCACCGAGCACCCCGATCGGTTCACGCCGGCCGGAGGTTTTTCCGATCGCCCGCTTCCTCGCAGGTCAGCCGGTCTCCGGCGCCTGGGTCGGTTCCCCGCCGACGACACTGCTGTAGTCGTTGTGCCAGCTGTACTCCTTCATGAAGCGGCCCGAGGTCCAGCGGTACGTGATCACGTTCTCGCCGGACGGACTGGAGACCGGGTCGCCCTTCTCGTACACCTGCTTGGTCACCACGAGGTCGCCTCGGTCTATCTCCGCATAGACGGGGGGCTCCTCGGCCTTGAACACGTTCTGGTAGCCGTCGTCGCTCTCGCGGTACACGTAGGAGCCCACGCCGACCGCGTCACCGCAGGTCAGCACATTGACGATGACGTCGTCGCCGGTGCTGCCGGTCAGGTTGCCGTAGGAGACGTCGACCGGGTACTCGTCGCCGACGCAGGGCTTGAGGCCGCCCTTGACCTCGGCAGAGACCGCCGGGTCGTCCTTGACGAGCTGGACCGCGTCCGACTGGTCGAGGCTCTCGGAGGAGGCGGCCTGGGGCACAGGCGTGGCGCCTGCCACCGCGTCGCCGTGCGCCGGCCCCTCGTCGCGTGCGCCGGTGCCGCCGGTGGCGCAGGCCGAGACGAAAAGGGCAAGGGCGGCGAGCACGGCCATCGCCGTGGTCGCCGCCTGGATGGCGCCTCGGGCCGGTGTCGGCCCCTGGTGCATGTCGAAGGATCCCCCGGCGCCTCGCCGCCTGCCCCCAGGGCGGACGACGGGGCCATCGACACCGCCCTTGTCGGTCAGGCCGCCGTGCAACGCTCCCGCTCCTCACGCTCCAGCGCGCGTGCGTCCAGGTCGCGGGCCTCCAGCTCCTCGCGGAGCCGGGCGAGCGCCCGGTGCAGCGTGCTCTTGACCGTTCCCGCCGACATGCCGAGGGCAGCGGCGGTCTCCTCCGTGGACATCTGCTCCCAGTGTCGCAGCACCACGACGCTGCGCTGCTTCGGAGCCAGCACTTTCATCGCGTCCATCAGCAGGGCGCGGTCGGCGTGCTGCTCGGTGGAGTCGTCCACCCGGGCGTCCGGGAGCTGCTCGGTCGGCACTTCGTCCAGCTTGCGGGCCCGCCACCACTCGGTGCGCGTGTTGATCATGACCCGGCGCAGGTAGGCGTCCGCGAGTCGCTTGTCCGCGATGCCGTCCCAGCGGCCGTACGTGCGGGCCAGCGCGGTCTGCAGGAGGTCCTGTGCGTCGACCGGGTCCGGGACCAGACGTCGGGCGCTGCGCAGCAGCGCGTCCTGCCGCGTGCGGACGTATTCCTCGAACTCGAGCACCTCGCCCTGCGCCATGGTGAACCCCTCCGTCTTTTCCCCGTTCCGACTGGCTGTCGCCTGCCGGTTCCTGCTGTGGTCGGTGGCCCGGCGTTCTCGGTGGGCACGCAAACGAAGCTACGGAGGTGTTGTCACGGGGCTGTCCGAAGCAGCCTGCGGCTAGCGCTCGGCTGTCCGTCGGTTGTGTAACGGAAATGAGTTCTGGGTAGAGAGGCGGGCGCGATGGTCCAAGTATGGGGCGTTTTGCCCCCTCGTCGTGTGTGACACAGACGCGGTCACGGCTCGGTGAAGTCTGTGAAGGGCGCCGTTGCCTGTGAAGTGACCATGCGTCAGCTCGGCGGCGGTCGGCTCAGCGGCAGGCGGCTCGGCGGCGGTCGGCCGGGTGGCGGTCAGCTCAGCGGCAGGCGGTACAGCCCGCCGGGCAGCGGCTCCACCAGTCCGTCCGCGACGAGCCCGTCCAGCGCACGCGCGCGTTGCACCGGCTCGTGCCACACGCGGTCGAGGGCGGTCTGCGGCACGGGCGTGTGCGCGTCCCGCAGGACGGCGAGGAGCTTGCCCCTGACCTGCCGGTCGGTGCCGGCGTACGTCTGACCGCGGCGCGGCGGACCGTCGTGCTCCGGCTTGCCCGCGAGCCGCCACGCGCACAGCGCGGCGATCGGGCAGCGCACGCACGTCTCGTTCCTGGCCGTGCACACGAGCGCGCCGAGCTCCATGGACGCCGCCGCCCAACGCGCCGCCGTCGGCTCGTCGTCGGGCAGCAGGGCCCGGGCGAGTTTGCGCTCGGCGGCCGTGGTGGCGTTCGGCGGGTACTGCACGCCCGTCACGGCGCGCGCGAAGACGCGGCGGACGTTGGTGTCCAGAACGGCGTGCCGCTGCCCGTACGCGAAGGAGGCGACGGCCGCGGCCGTGTACTCGCCGATCCCGGGCAGCGCGAGCAGCTGGGCGTGGCCGGACGGCACGTCGCCGTCGTGCCGTTCCGTTATCGCCGTCGCGGCGCCGTGCAGCCGCAGGGCGCGGCGCGGGTAGCCGAGCCGCCCCCAGGCGCGTACCGCCTCGCCCGGGGCCTCGGCGGCCAGGTCGGCGGGGCGCGGCCAGCGGGCGAGCCACTGCTCGTAGACCGGCAGGACCCGGCTGACCGGCGTCTGCTGGAGCATGAACTCGCTGACCATCACGCCCCACGCGCCGGCCTCGGGGCGTCGCCAGGGCAGGTCGCGGGCGTTGTCGTCGAACCAGTCGATCACGGGGGAGTGCAGGTCCGCTCCGAGGACGTCGGCGTCGGTCCGGGCGGGGCTGCTGTGCGGGGGCTTCGTGGGCGCAGTCATGACTCTTCCGATCCTGCCATGCCCACCGGCGCCCGCGCGTGCACCGCCACTCGGCCGGGACGGGCGCAGGGGCGCTTCACGCGCGCGTGCCGGAGGTGAGGCCGTGGGTGCGGCGGGGCGATCGTCAAGGAGCGATGACCTCGCGGGCGGAAGTCGGGCGTGCGAGAACGGTTTCCGGGATGATGATCCGGAAAAGTTGTGTTCCCAGCGGCGGGTGGGGCCGGTGAACACCACGATCTCTCGTACAGTTTGCGCCGTGGGATCTCTGCGCAATCCGGTCGGGCCGCTTCCCTCCTCCATCTACTGGCGACGGAGGGTCGTACTGCTGTCCGTGTTCGCCCTGTTGGCGTTGCTGACCTTGTGGGTGGTCACCTCGGGCGGGGGCGGCGGCAGGAACGGCGCCGGCAAGGGCAACGGCAAGAACCCCGCCTCGTCCATCACGCCCGGACCGTCCGGATCCGGGCCCGCGATCAGCCAGAACCCGGGCGGACGCGACGAGTCGGGCACGGGGTCCACCGGCGGATCGGGTGCGGACGCGGGCGCCGGTTCAGGCGGTTCGGGCGGTGGCTCGGCCGGCGCCGGCGCCGGAGACACCGACGACGGCGCCAACGGCAGCGGTGACGGCAATGCGGCAGGCGCCGACGCGAACGGTGCCGGCGGTGGCGGCGCGGGTACCGCCACGACGCTGCCTGTCGGCACCACTCTCCCCGACTGCACCGCGGGCGCGGTCACTTGGACGCTGCGCAGCGTCCGCAACGACTACTCGCCCGACCAGACGCCGACCTTCCAGCTGATCGCGAAGAACAGCTCGGCGAGCGACTGCAAGGTCGATCTCGGCCCGAAGCGGGCGGTGCTGACGATCACTCAGGCGGCCGGCGACGAGGACTACTGGTCCTCCGCCGACTGTCCCAAGGTCTCCGGGAGCCTGCTGTACCGGGTGCCGGCCGGGCAGAGCTTCACCTACACCGTGAAGTGGGACCGCAGGCCGAGCGCCCCCCAGTGCGCGACGCCGCCGGCCGGGACGGCCAAGGCCGGTACGTATCTCCTCGAGGCGCAAGCCCCTGGCTTCGCGAAGGCGCAGGCGTCGTTCGTGCTCAAGGACGACTGAGCGCGCCCGTTCGCCTCACCCGCGCACGCCTCACCCGCGCCCGCCTGACTCGCGCTCGCGCCATCTTCCGCGATCGCGCCTCCGGCGGTCACGTGCCGCCGCAGGCGGGGACGGTCTAGACGTAACGCTCCAGGATCGAGGACTCGGCCAGTCGGGACAGGCCCTCGCGGACGCTGCGGGCCCGCGCCTCGCCCACGCCGTCCACCGTCTGGAGGTCGTCGACGCTCGCGGCGAGCAGTTTCTGCAGGCTGCTGAAGTGCTCCACGAGACGGTCGATGATGGCCCCCGGGAGGCGCGGCACCTTCGCCAGCAGGCGGAAGCCGCGTGGGGACACCGCCGAGTCGAGTGCCTCGGGGGAACCGGTGTAGCCGAGCGCGCGGGCGACCGTGGACAGTTCCAGGAGCTCGGCGTGGGTGAGCGCGTCCAGTTCGTGCAGCGCCTCGTCGACCGTGCGGGAACGCTTGGCCGTCGGCTCGGGGACGTAGTCCCGGACCACCAGTTCGCGCTCCGGCTCCACGCCCGCGATCAACTCGTCGAGCTGGAGGGCGAGCAGTCGTCCGTCCGTGCCCAGTTCGACCACGTATTCGGCGATTTCGGTGGCGATGCGGCGCACCATCTCCAGCCGCTGAGCCACCGCGGAGACGTCCCGGACCGTCACCAGGTCCTCGATCTCCAGCGCTGACAACGTTCCCGCGACCTCGTCCAGGCGGAGTTTGTAGCGCTCCAGGGTGGCCAGCGCCTGGTTCGCGCGGGACAGGATCGCCGCCGAGTCCTCCAGGACCCGGCGCTGCCCGTCGACGTACAGGGCGATCAGACGCATGGACTGCGAGACTGAGACGACCGGGAAGCCGACCTGCTTGCTGACCCGGTCCGCCGTGCGGTGCCGGGTGCCGGTCTCCTCCGTGGGGATCATGGGATCGGGCACCAGCTGGACGCCGGCCCGGAGGATCTTCGACAGGTCGGAGGAGACCACGATGCCGCCGTCGAGCTTGCACAGCTCACGCAGGCGCGTGGCGGCGAACTCGACGTTCAGGACGAACCCGCCCGTGCACATCGCTTCGACCGTCTTGTCGGAGCCCAGCACGATCAGCCCGCCGGTGTTGCCGCGGAGGATCCTCTCCAGGCCGTCGCGCAGGGCCGTGCCGGGGGCCACCGCGCTCAGCGCGGCGCGCATCAGGCCGTCGGGACCGGAACTCCCACCGGACTTTCCGGGAGCTGCCGCCCGGTCGTTGGCTGCCACTGCACTCCTCCGGTCACTGGGGTCTGGGGCGTCCCCGTTTCGCGCACTCGTTCGTACGGACGGGCGAGACCAGGGCAAAGTCTACCGGCGGTCTTCCGCGTCCTGTGGGGCCTCTCGGCGACGGGAGCGCGGCAGGACCCGCAGGGCGTCCCCCATGTCGGCCACTTCCAGGACCTTCATGCCCGCGGGGATCTTGCCGGGATCGCCCGGTACGAGCGCGTGCGTGAAGCCCAGCCGGTGGGCCTCGGCGAGCCTGCGCTGGACGCCCGTGACCCGTCTGACCTCGCCGGCGAGGCCCACCTCGCCGATCGCGACGAGGTTCTTGGGCAGCGGGGTGTCACTGGCGGCGGACGCCAGCGCGAGGGCGATGGCCAGGTCCGCGGCGGGCTCCGAGAGCTTCACGCCGCCGACCGTCGCCGAGTAGATGTCCCGCTTGCCGAGCGCGCTGATCCGGCCGCGCTGCTCCAGGACGGCCAGCATCATCGAGACGCGCGAGGTCTCCAGGCCGGACGTCGTGCGGCGGGGGGAGGGGATCTGGGAGTCGACGGTGAGCGCCTGCACCTCGGCGACCAGGGGCCGACGGCCCTCCAGGGTGACCGTCAGACAGGTGCCCGGGACCGGTTCGTCACGACGGGTCAGGAAAAGTCCGCTTGGATCGGCGAGGCCCGTAATGCCCTCGTCGTGCAGTTCGAAGCAGCCGACCTCGTCGGTCGCGCCGTACCGGTTCTTGACTCCGCGCACCAGGCGCAGCCGGGCGTGCCGGTCGCCCTCGAAACTCAGGACGACGTCGACGAGGTGTTCGAGGAGGCGCGGGCCGGCGATCGCGCCGTCCTTCGTGACGTGGCCCACCAGCAGCGTGGACATGCCGCGGTCCTTGGAGGCGCGGATCAGGGCGCCCGCGACCTCGCGGACCTGGGCCATGCCGCCGGGCGCGCCGTCGATCTCCGGGGAGGCCACGGTCTGCACGGAGTCCACGATCAGCAGGGACGGCTTGACCGCGTCCAAGTGGCCGAGGACGGCGGCCAGATCGGTCTCCGCCGCCAGGTACAGGTGGTCGTCGATGGCGCCGATGCGGTCGGCGCGCATCCGGACCTGCGAGGCGGACTCCTCGCCCGTCACGTACAGGGTGCGGTGCTCTTCGCTCGCCGACTTGGCGGCCACGTCCAGCAGCAGGGTCGACTTGCCGACGCCCGGCTCGCCCGCCAGGAGCACGACCGCGCCGGGCACGAGCCCGCCGCCGAGGACGCGGTCCAGCTCGGCCACGCCGGTGGGGCGGGCGGTGGCCTGCCGCCCGTCGACCTGGCCGATGGGCAGCGCGGAGGTGGTGACGCGCCCCGGCGCCGTGGTGCGGACCGCGGGCGCGCCGTACTCCTCGACCGTGCCCCAGGCCTGGCACTCGGGGCAGCGGCCGAGCCACTTGGCCGTCTGCCAGCCGCATTCCGTGCAGCGGTAGGACGGACGGTCCTTGGTGGTCTTCGTACGGGCAGCCATGGGGAAACCGTAACCGCCCGCACCGACAGCCGGACCTGCCTGTGGACGAAGGGGGCGCGAAACACAGGCGCCCCCTGTGAATCAGCCACGTCCCCTCACGAACGAGCCACGCGTCCCCCCTGGGCGGTCCCCTTTTGAGGGATCGTTTCACCCGTACGGATTAAAAGGACTCAAGGGACAAGAAGACCTGGTTCCGTGCCGCCTACGGTCGCACGGGTGATGAGCAGCAGCCCGGAAACCTCGACCCGCACGACCGGCGCGCACCGGGCGCACCGGGAGGCGCGCGACGGCGCTGCGGCGCGCACGCTCGCGCAGCGGCCGCCCACGCGCTACGAGCCGTACCTGGACGGCCTGTTCACCTACTGTCTGTCCGTTCT
Source organism: Streptomyces sp. SAS_272 (assembly GCF_052543235.1). Classification (NCBI taxonomy): domain Bacteria; kingdom Bacillati; phylum Actinomycetota; class Actinomycetes; order Kitasatosporales; family Streptomycetaceae; genus Streptomyces; species Streptomyces sp. SAS_272. The sequence goes on from NZ_JBMNDR010000015.1 coordinate 92,657, forward strand.
GTGCGACCACGAGGCGGCCACCGCGGCCCTCGCCGACGCGCTGGCGTTCGCCGAGCGGCGCGGTCAGCGCGGTCCGGACGCCACGGGCGACCGCAGGGCCTGGCTCTACGCCCTGGCCCGCTGGGCCTGTCTGCGCAAGCTCGCCGAGGCCAGGCAGAGTCACCGGAGCGCACACGCGGCGCACCGCGACGGCCGCCGCAGGCAACCGGGTCCGCAACCTGGTGCGCAACCGGGGACCGCATCCCTGTCCGCTGCCCCATCCGCTGCCCCGTCCACCGCCCCGTCAGGGTCGACGCCGTCAGGGTCCACGCCGTCCGGGTCCGCACCGTCCGCCCAGTCCGCCCGGTCCGCACGCTCGGCCACGGCCGCCGTGCCCGACGCCGACCAGGAGCGGCAAAGGCGCGAGCTCTCCCGGCTGGCCTGGCCGGAGGCCGCCGGCACCACCCCGGAGCAGCGCGAGGCGCTCGAACTCGCGGTGCGTCACCACCTCGCCGTCCACGAGGTCGCCGCCGTCCTCGGCAAGGACCTCGCCGCCGCCCGCGAACTGCTCGCCACGGCCGCCTGCGAGGTGGAACGCACGCGTGCGGCCCTCGCCGTGGTCGAGACCGGCGGCTGTCCCGGCGTGGCGCGACTGACCGGCGGGAACCAGTTCGTGCTCAACGCCGCGCTGCGCCGTGAACTCGTCCGCCACGTCGACGACTGCCCCCACTGCCGGAGGGCCGCCGGACGCGCCGTCCCCGGTCGATGGCCCGGCGCCGGCGTCACTCCCGCCGAGCTGCCCGTCCTGGAAGCGCCCCGCGCGCGGCTGCACTTCGCCATGAACCACCTTCCGCGCGCCCGGCGGACCGCCCTGCCGCGCTACGACCGGCGCGGCTTCCCGATGGACCCCAAGGACCACGCCGCCCGCCGGGAGCGGCTGCGCGCGCGTGCCGTCACGACCACCGTCGTCGCCACCGTCGTCGCCGCTCCGGTGCTCGCCCTGTGGGCGGCCTACCGGGGGACGCCGACGGGAGAGGGCCCCGAGGGACGCTCGGCCGGCGTCAGCGAGGCGCACGGCTCCGACAGCCTGGACGGCGAGACGGAGGGCTACGAGAACGCCGGGAACGTCAGCACCCGCCCCCGGAGCGACCGCGCGAAGGGCGACGACCCGGACGTGTCCGTGGAGGTCGTCAGCGTCACGGGACTCGGCGAGAGCGCCGCCGGGCGGCTCTCCGTGACGGCCGCCACCCACGGCGACACCACGCTCGTCACCCTGACCGCGGACGCCGAGGCGGACGGTCCGGTCCGCTGGTCGGCCCTCACCCCTGCGCCCTGGCTGTACCTGAGCCGGTCCGCGGGCGTGCTGCGGCCCGGCGAGTCGGTGACGGTGAAGGTGTATGTGGATCATCTGCGCGAGCCGGCCGGGCCATGGCACGCACGCGTGGCGATCGCCCCGGCGGGCGCCGTCGTCTCCATCGGGGGCTACGGCACCGCTCCCGGCCCGTCCGGACCCGGACCCGGAAACGGACCCGGAAACGGACCCGGAAACGGTCCGGGACACGGCCCCGGTACGGGCCACGGCGACCCACCGCCGGCCACGGACCCGGAACCCACGCCCACGACGCCGTCCGGACCGGACCCGACCCCCGCCGACCCGCCCTCCGGATCCGATCCGGACCCGACCCCGGCCGACCCGACCCCGACCGACCCGGAGAGCCCGCCACCGCCCACCGGCGACGGCGACCCCCCGGGCCCGGCGACGTCCTGAGCCGCGCCGGTCATGCCTTCCCCGGGTCTTCGCCCACGTCGTCGCCCACGCCTTCACTCACACCGCGGCGCGATCCGGGCGCGCCGCGGGCACCCGTCCCGGCGGGCGCTTGGCGGACGCTCAGGCTGTCGGGCGCGCCGGGTCCGCAGGGTGCGGGGCGAGGAGCGGGAGCTGCCCGGCGAGGCGTTCCTCGCACAGTTCGACCAGGCGGTCGTAGCCGGCCTTGCCCATCAGCTCGGTCAGCTCCGGCCGGTAGGAGACGTACACCGGGTCGCCCGCGCCGTGCGCCGAGGTCGCCGACGTGCACCACCAGTGCAGGTCGTGGCCGCCCGGGCCCCAGCCCCGCCGGTCGTACTCGCCGATCGACACCTGCAGCACGCGCGTGTCGTCGGGCCGGTCGATCCAGTCGTACGTCCGCCGCACCGGAAGCTGCCAGCAGACGTCCGGCTTGGTCTCCAGCGGTTCGCGGCCCTCCTTGAGGGCCAGGATGTGCAGCGAGCAGCCCGCGCCGCCCGCGAAGCCCGGACGGTTCTGGAAGATGCACGAGCCGTTGAACGGGCGGGTCTGGCGCGAGCCCTCGTCGTCCTCCGCGATCCAGCCGTCCCGTGTGCCCTCGGCGTGGTGCTGCCAGATGTCGGGGGTGAGCCTCGCCACATGCCCGGCGACGCGCTTCTCGTCGTCCTCGTCGGAGAAGTGGGCGCCCAGCGTGCAGCACCCGTCGTCCGCGCGGCCTGCCTGGATGCCCTGGCAGCCGCTGCCGAAAATGCAGTTCCAGCGAGAGGTCAGCCATGTCAGATCGCAGCGGAAGACCTGTTCGTCGTCCGCCGGGTCCGGAAACTCCACCCACGCGCGCGCGAAGTCGAGCCCCTTCTCGTCCGCTGCCAGGGTCGCTTCCAGGGCCTTCTTCGCCTTCTTGGCTGCCGTCACCGCGTCCGCCCGCGAAGAACCGCCGGTGGATTTGTCGGTCTTCGCCTTTTTCGTCTTTGGCACCCGTCCAGGGTAAGTCGCCGGAAGCCGCTTCGGGGCCGGAGCACGGCCGCACGGGCAGTAGCGTGCCCTACATGAGACTCGGTGTCCTCGACGTGGGATCGAACACGGTGCATCTGCTGGTGGTGGACGCCCACCCCGGCGCGCGGCCCCTTCCCGCGCACTCGCACAAGGCGGAACTGCGCCTCGCCCAACTCCTCGACGAGGACGGGGCGATCGGCGACGACGGCATAGAGCGGCTGATCACGGTCGTCCACGAGGCGCTGCAGGCCGCCGAGGACAAGGGCGTCGAGGACCTGCTGCCGTTCGCGACCTCCGCGGTGCGCGAGGCCACCAACGCCGACGACGTCCTCGCGCGCGTGCAGGCCGAGACCGGTGTGGAGCTCCAGGTCCTCACCGGCGCCGAGGAGGCCCGCCTCACCTTCCTCGCCGCCCGCCGCTGGTTCGGCTGGTCGGCCGGCAAGCTGCTCGTCCTGGACATCGGCGGCGGCTCCCTGGAGATCGCGTACGGCATGGACGAGGAGCCCGACGCGGCAGCGTCCCTGCCGCTGGGCGCCGGCCGCCTCACCGCGGGCTGGCTCCCCGGCGACCTGCCCGACCCCGAGGACATACGCGCCCTGCGCCGTCACGCCCGGGCGCAGATCGCCCGCACGGTCGGCGAGTTCAGCCGGCTCGGCGCCCCCGACCACGTCGTCGGCACCTCGAAGACCTTCAAGCAGCTCGCCCGCATCGCCGGCGCGGCCCGTTCCACCGAGGGCCTCTACACGCAGCGTGAGCTCAAGCGGGAATCCCTCGAGTCCTGGGTGCCCCGCCTCGCCGGCATGACGACCGCACAGCGCGCGGAGCTCCCGGGCGTGTCCGAGGGCCGCGCCAACCAGCTCCTCGCCGGCGCGCTGGTGGCCGAGGGGGCGATGGACCTCTTCGGAGTGGAGACACTGGAGATCTGCCCCTGGGCGCTCAGGGAGGGCGTGATCCTCCGCAAGCTCGATCACATGGCGTCCACCTGACCGGAACGGCCGGAGGGGCCGCCGGACGGGCTGGTGGACGAACCGCCGGACGGCGCGGCGAAGAGGCCTGCGCCGAGGACTGACGGACATCCCGGGGTCAGGTACCGACGTACGAGCCGCCGCCCGGTACCGACGTACGAGCCGCCGCCCGGTACCGACGGACAGCCCGCCGCCCGGTACCGACGGACAGCCCGGCGCGTCGGCCTCCCATCCCCTGGATGCGCTGTCCCTCATGTGGGGGCGCGGCCGGCGGGCCGCACGACCCCGGCGGGCGCGCGTACCCGTGGGGAACACCACAACGGCGATCGGGCGCGCGGTTCCACCCGACCGCACCCCGTAACCTGTCCCCCATGGCAGAGCCAGTCGTGCGGATCCCGGATGCGAAGGTCGCCCTGTCGACGGCCTCGGTCTACCCGGAGTCGACGGCGACGGCCTTCGAGATCGCCGCGCGCCTCGGATACGACGGCGTCGAGGTCATGGTCTGGAACGACCCCGTCAGCCAGGACATCGACGCGCTGCGCAGGCTCAGCGACCACCACCGCATCCCGATCCTCGCCGTTCACGCCCCCTGTCTGCTGATCACGCAGCGGGTGTGGTCGACCGACCCGTGGACAAAGCTCCAGCGGGCCCGTGCGGCGGCGGAGAAGCTCGGCGCGAGCACGGTCGTCGTCCACCCGCCGTTCCGATGGCAGCGCCAGTACGCGCGCGACTTCGTCACCGGCATCTGGCGGATGGCCGACGAGACGGACGTGCGGTTCGCCGTCGAGAACATGTACCCGTGGCGCTACCGCGACCGCGAGATGCTCGCCTACGCGCCCGACTGGGACGTCACGAAGGACGACTACCGACACTTCACGATCGACCTCAGCCACGCCTCGACGGCCCGCGCGGACGCGATGCAGATGGTCGACCGCATGGCCGACCGGCTGGGCCACGTCCACCTCGCCGACGGAAACGGTTCGGCGAAGGACGAGCACCTGGTGCCCGGGCGCGGCTCCCAGCCCTGCGCCGAGCTGCTGGAACGGCTCGCGCTGACGGGCTTCGACGGGCATGTCGTCATCGAGGTCAACACGCGGCGCGCGATGTCCGGCGCCGAACGCGAGGCCGACCTGGCGGAGGCACTCGCCTTCACCCGCCTGCACCTCGCGTCGCCCTCCTCGCCCTCCTCGCCCTCCTCGGCCTCCCCGCCCTCTTCGTCCGACATGCCGTTCACGGCCGCCTCTCCGGCGCCCCCGGCCTCCCCGGGCGGCCCGCCCCCGCCGGAGTCGTCCTCGACGCCTCCGGGGCCCTCGACGCCCACGGGTTCCTCGGCGTCCGACGGCGCCTCGGGGCCTGCGATGCCGTCCTCGAGGTCCTCCTCGCCGAAGTCCCCGGCCGGGTTCCGGCGTCCGAAGGCCCGCCGCCGATGACCGGCGTCACGGCCCGCAGGCGGGGCCGCCCCCCGCGCGCGGAGTCGGCGGACACCAGGGACCGCATTCTGGCGGCCGCCCGTGAGGAGTTCTCCGAGCGCGGCTACGAGAAGACGTCCGTTCGCGGCATCGCGAAAGCGGCCGGTGTCGACCCGGCTCTCGTGCACCACTACTTCGGCACCAAGGAGCAGGTCTTCGAGGCCTCGATCGAGGTGGCCTTCGCCCCCGCGCTCAACGCGCCGGAGGCGGTCGCCGACGGGCCCCCGGACCAGGTCGGCGAGCGGCTCGCCCGTTTCGTCCTCGGCGTCTGGGAGAACCCCACCACCCGCAAGCCCCTGCTGGCGATCGTGCGCTCGGCCGTCAACAACGACACCGCGGCCGCCGTCTTCCGCCGCCTCGTCGTCTCGCAGCTGCTGCGCCGCATCGCCGCCCAGCTCGACCTGCCGGACGCCGAGCTGCGCGCCGAACTCGCGGCGGCGCAGCTGGTCGGCTGCGCGATGCTGCGGTACGTCATCAAGGTCGAGCCGCTGGCCTCGGCGGATCTGGAGCAGATCATCGCCCGGGTGGCGCCGGTCGTGCAGGGCCACCTGACGGGACCGTGAGCCGCATCCCGCAGCCCGCAGCCCGCAGCCCGCAGCCCGCACAGCCCGCAGCCGGCAGGCGTGAGACATTCGTCCCGGTATACGGACACGGTGTCCGCCCTCTGGATGACCGGCGTACGCTCGTTAGCAGTCAGAAGTCTCTGATCGCAGTCTCTGAAGGAGCGAGCGACGATGCCCGAGCTGAGGTCCCGCACAGTCACCCACGGCCGCAATATGGCGGGCGCCCGCGCCCTTATGCGCGCTTCCGGTGTACCCGGTGCGGACATCGGCCGGAAGCCGATCATCGCGGTGGCCAACAGCTTCACCGAGTTCGTGCCCGGGCACACGCACCTCCAGCCGGTCGGCCGGATCGTCAGCGAGGCGATCACCGCCGCCGGCGGCATCCCGCGCGAGTTCAACACGATCGCTGTCGACGACGGCATCGCGATGGGCCACGGCGGCATGCTCTACAGCCTGCCCTCCCGCGACCTGATCGCCGACAGCGTGGAGTACATGGTCGAGGCGCACTGCGCCGACGCCCTGATCTGCATCTCCAACTGCGACAAGATCACCCCGGGCATGCTGAACGCGGCCCTGCGCCTGAACATCCCGACGGTCTTCGTCTCCGGCGGCCCGATGGAGTCCGGCCGCGCCACGCTCGTCGACGGCACGGTCCGCACGCTCGACCTGGTCGACGCGATCTCCGACGCCGTCAACGACAAGATCTCGGACGAGGACATCCTCCGTATCGAGGAGAACGCCTGCCCGACCTGCGGCAGCTGTTCCGGCATGTTCACCGCCAACTCGATGAACTGCCTGACCGAGGCCATCGGCCTCTCGCTCCCCGGCAACGGCTCGGTCCTGGCCACCCACACCGCCCGCAGGGCGCTGTACGAGGACGCCGGCCGCACGGTGATGGACATCACCCGCCGCTACTACGAGCAGGACGACGAGACGGTCCTGCCGCGCAACATCGCCACCATCGCGGCCTTCGAGAACGCGATGGCCCTCGACATCGCGATGGGCGGCTCGACCAACACGATCCTGCACCTGCTGGCCGCCGCCCAGGAGGCGGGCGTCCCGTTCGGCCTGGAGGAGATCAACGAGGTCTCGCGCCGCGTGCCCTGCCTGGCCAAGGTCGCGCCGAACGTCGCGAAGGACCGCACGTACTACATGGAGGACGTGCACCGCGCCGGCGGCATCCCCGCCCTGCTGGGCGAACTGCACCGCGCCGGCCTGCTCAACGAGGACGTGCACTCGGTCCACAGCCCGTCCCTCGGGGACTGGCTGAAGACGTGGGACGTCCGCGCCGGCTCGCCGTCCCCCGAGGCCCTGGAACTCTGGCACGCGGCCCCCGGCTGCGTCCGCTCCGCGGAGGCCTTCTCCCAGTCCGAGCGCTGGGAGGCGCTGGACGAGGACGCCGAGGGCGGCTGCATCCGCTCCGCCGAGCACGCCTACAGCAAGGACGGCGGCCTCGCCGTCCTGCGCGGCAACCTCGCCGTCGACGGCTGCGTGGTCAAGACGGCCGGCGTCGACGAGTCGATCTGGACCTTCGAGGGCCCGGCGGTCGTCTGCGAGTCGCAGGAGGAGGCCGTCGAGAAGATCCTCAACAAGCAGGTGACGCACGGCGACGTCGTCGTCATCCGCTACGAGGGCCCCAAGGGCGGCCCGGGCATGCAGGAGATGCTGTACCCGACGTCCTTCCTCAAGGGCCGCGGCCTCGGCAAGACCTGCGCCCTGATCACCGACGGCCGCTTCTCCGGCGGTACCTCCGGCCTGTCCATCGGCCACGCGTCCCCCGAGGCGGCCTCCGGCGGCACGATCGCCCTCGTCGAGGACGGCGACCGCATTCGCATCGACATCCCGAACCGCACCATCGAGCTCCTCGTGGACGACGCCGAGCTCGCCCGGCGCGAGGCTGCCCTCGGCGGTGTGTACGCCCCGAAGAACCGCGAGCGCAAGGTGTCCGCCGCCCTGCGGGCCTACGCCGCGATGGCCACGAGCGCCGACAAGGGCGCGGTGCGGGACGTGTCCAAGCTGGGCTGACGCCCGACTCCCGACGTCCTGAGGGCCGTCTCCGCCGGTAGCCCTGCGGAGGCGGCCCTCGGTGCGTGCCGGCCGCGGCTACCAGTCCTGCGGAGCCCGCCCGTCGACCGCGAAGACGGTCCCGTCGGGCGCGCCGGCGTAGACACGGCCGTCGACCGCCGTGGGGGCGGGAAGCGAGGCCACCACCTTGTCCGACTCCGCCCCCAGCCGCAGCCGCGTCTGCCCCACGAGCCTGCCCTCGTCGGCGTCCACCGCGAGGAGACGTCCGTCGGCGGCGCCGAAGTACACGTGCTCGCCGTCGGCGGAGGGCGCCGACCCCCGGCTCACCGCCGTCTGTAGCGACCACAGTTCCTTCCCCGCGGCCGTGTCGACGGCCACCAGCGACCCGTCGAACGCCAGCAGGTAGACCCGGTCGCCCTGCACGGTGGCGCGCGCCCCCTGGAGGGCGACGCCCAGTGCGGTCCGCCGCGGTGCGGCGTCGCCCGGCCGGTAGCGGAGCACGGCGTCGACATCGCCGTAATCACTGCCCTCGGACAGCAGGACGAGACTGTCGCCGGCGGCGCCCGCGGGGACCACCGTCCCTTCGAACCGCTCCTCCCACCGCACCTCGCCCGTCGTGGGGTCCACGGCCGTGATCCGGGTGCGCCGCCTGTCGCCCGACGTGCTCGACGCGTAGGCCAGGGGACGTGCGTCCTGCGCGAACGACACGAAGTACGGCTCGTTCAGCCCCGGGATCCGCCGGCTCCACGCCGTCCTGCCCGTCGCCGCGTCCACCCCGGTCACCGTGTCGTCGGCCGCGGTCAGCAGCAGCATGCCGCCGACGGTGCGGACGCCGGGGTACGGCGTCAGGTCCCGCTGCCAGCGCGGCACGCCCGACGCCGGGTCGAGCGCTTCCAGCCGCCTGCCCGCGTCCGTGACCACCAGCGCCAGTCCACCCGCGAGCGCCGGCGCCTCGACGGATCTGCCACCTCCGGGAACCGCCCGCCGCCACAGCACGCGCCCGTCGGACGCGTTCAGCGCGGACACCTGCCCGGACTGCGCACAGACCAGCAGCCGCGCGCCGTACACGCACCGCGGCAGTCCTCCCGAGCCGCCGCGCGCGTCCTCGCCGGCGCCTTTCCCCGGCTGCACGCTCCAGTCGGCGAGGGCGGGCGACGAGGAGTGCGCGCCGCCCGGGTTCCCCCGTCCGCTTCGGTCGTCGCCGCCGTCCCCGAGCATCCGCGCCGCCCCGAGAGCGCCGCCGCAGAGGACGACGGCCAGCGCGCCGGCCGCGAGCACCGTCCGTCTGCGTCGTCTGCGTCGCTTCCCGTCCTCGCCCGCCCCGGGCTGCCCCTCGCCCGCGGCCGCCGCGCGACCGCCCCCGCCGGACCTCCCGCCGGTCCCCGCCTCGGAGGTGCCGCCTTCACCTGGGGTGCCGGCGTCCCCGGTGTCCCCGGAGACCCCGGCGGGCTGCCGGGCTCCCTTGGCCGGTCCGGGCTCCGGCTCCTCGAGAGCCCGCTGAGGCGGTATGAACACCTGCGTGTCGTAGGAGGCCGCCACCGTCCGCAGCGCGTGCATGAGTTCGTCCGGGGTGGGCCGGTCCTCCGGCTCCTTGGCGAGGCAACGCGTCACCAGCGGCGCGAGGTTGTCCGGCACGCCCGTCAGGTCCGGCTCGTCGTGGACGACCTGGTAGGCGACGACGTAGGGGCTGTCGGAGTCGAACGGCCCGCGCCCCGTCGCCGCGTGCACCATCACGGAGCCGAGCGCGAAGACGTCGGCGGCGGACCCGACCTCCCTGGGGCGCCGGAACTGCTCCGGCGCCATGAACGGCGGCGTGCCGATCAGCTTGCCCGTCTCGGTGCGCAGTTCGCTGTCCTTCGGGCGGGAGATGCCGAAGTCGATCACCTTCGGGCCGTCCTCGGCGAGCAGCACGTTGCTCGGTTTCAGATCCCGGTGCACGACCCCCACGCGGTGGATGTCGCGCAGCGCCTCGGCGAGGCCGGCCATCAGCCGCCGCAGCTCACCGGCGTTCATGGGCCCGTTCCGCTTCACCTGCTCGGCGATCGTCGAGCCGGGGATGAACAGGGTCGCCATCCACGGCCGTTCGGCCTCCGGGTCCGCGTCGACGACGGGCGCGGTGAACGCCCCGCTCACCCGGCGGGCGGCCGCCACCTCCTGCCGGAACCGCCCCCTGAACTCGGGGTCGCGGGCGAACCGGGCGTGCACGACCTTGACCGCGACCTTCATGCCGGAGGTGCTGCGGGCCAGATGCACCACGCCCATGCCGCCGGAACCCAGGCACTCCTCGAGACGGTAGTGACCTGCGTACTCCGGAAGTTCCGCTTCCGCGCCCGCTCCGGTGTTGCGCTGTGGCGTCATGGACCACCCCCGTGCTGTTCATCCGCGCGCGCGACGCACGGAGCCTAGTCGATGAGTCGTACGACGCAGAGGCGGCTTGCTAGCCTCCGCGTACGAATTCCGCACACGTGTTTCATGGCGGGTTTCGGGGGAATCAACGGGACCCCATGGCAGTCATGGGGTGCAACGGGGGAGGTTTCACATGTCTGTCGACCGCGTGGAAGAGGCCGGGAACAGTGACGCGGCGGAAGCCGTCACCGCGACCGCGACCGCGGCGCTCACCTACTATCCGGTCGCGCCGGACGTCCGGCTGAACGTGCGCAGCGGTCCCGGCACCGGTTACTCGGTCGTCCGCGTCCTGCCCGAGGGCGCGAAGGTGCCCGTCTTCTGCCAGAGCCCGGGCACATCGGTCTCCGGCCCTTACGGCACCACGAACATCTGGGACAACATCGCCGACGGCCAGTTCGTCTCGGACGCGTACGTACGGACGGGCAGCGACGGATACATCGCGCCGCGCTGCTCCTGATCTCGAAGGGGGATTCCGGGGCCGATTCCGGGAGGGGGGATTCCGGGCGGGGATCGCGGTTGGGGGATCGCGGGCGGGCGCCGGACGTCCGGCACCCGGGCGGGGCGCAGCCGCGCAACGACGGAACCCGCCCGGCCGGGACCCGTTCGCCCTCGCCCTCGCCCTCGCCCTCGCCCTCGCCCTCCGGCGACTCCGGAGCGGCGGCCGCGGCACCCGGCGTGGGCGGATCTGCGGGCACCCGGCCGCGGGCGGGTCTGCGGGCACCCGGCCGTGGGCGGTCCGTGGACACCCGCCCGGTGGGCGGTCCGCATCCGGAGCCATAATCGTGCCGTGAGCGACGAAAACGGCACCCCGGACACCCCGGCGGAATCCCGGGGCGCCGCCGAGGTCTCCTCGGGCGCCCCCACCGGCCCGGCAGGCGACCCTGCCGGCGCCGGCCCCCGCCCCGAGCCCCTCCGCTTCTTCGGCACCACCTGGCTGAACCACGACGCCGGCCCGCGGGGCTACGGCGTCCGGCGCGGTGCGGTCGCCCTCGGCTCGCTCCTCGCCGTCGTCGTCTCGTGTCTCGTCCTGCGCTTCGCCTACCAGGGCATCGCGATCGCCGAGCTGGGCGGCTTCGTGACCGTCCTGGTCGTCGTGATGTTCGCGGTGTGCAGCGCGCTCGCCTTCCGGCACACCTGGGACGGTTTCGCCAAGCGCCCCGACCCCGACCGCCAGGCCTCCCTGCGCGGTCTGCTGGCGGTCGGGTTCGTGGGCTCGCTGCTCGCGTACTTCTTCCGCGCGCTCACCGAGGCGCCCGGCGAGAGACTCCAGCGCGAGGAGTACGAGGCGGCCCGCCTGCGGCACGAACGCCGCACGACGCGCCGCACGGGCAACCCGTCGAAGAAGCGCCGTCGCCGCTGAGCTGTACGGGGCGAGGCAGGGGCAGGACAGGACAGGGCAGGACAGGGCAGGGGCATGGGCAGGGGCATGGGCCCTGTTCCTCTCCCCGCCCGCTCCCGAGACCATGGCCTCATGACGGCTTCCATCCCCGCCCCCTCCCACGCTGCCCGAGCCCGTTCCTTCGACGCCGCCGCGGCCCAGTACGCCGCGAACCGGCCCTCCTACCCGAACGCCCTCTTCGACGTGATCGAGGATCTCGCCGGCCGCCCCCTCGCCGGCGCGCGGACGGCCGACGTCGGGGCCGGCACCGGCCTGTCGACCGCACGCCTGCACGCCCGCGGCGCGGACGTCCTCGCCGTCGAACCAGGGGACGGCATGGCCGCGCAACTGCGCCTCGCCCTCCCCGACGTGCCGGTCGTCCGCGGCGACGGCAACCGCCTCCCGCTGGCCCGTTCCAGCGTCGACCTCCTCACCTACGCCCAGTCCTGGCACTGGACCGACCCGGTGCGCTCGGTCCCGGAGGCGCTGCGGGTGCTGCGTCCCGGCGGCGCGCTGGCGCTGTGGTGGAACACCGACGCGCTCGACGTGCCGTGGCTCGCCGAGGAGGCGGAACGCATCGGACGCCACTTCGGGCAGGACACCGGTCCCGCGGTCAGGAACGTGGACGCCCGGATCGTCGACCCCGAGGGTCGCCTCGACCTCGTCCGCCGCACGGTCCGCTGGAGCCGCCGGGTCCCCGTGGACACGCATCTGGCCAACATCGGCAGCCATTCGATCTTCCTGGTCCACGGCGAGGAGGCAGCCGCCGCGTTCCTCGCCGAGGAACGCGAGCACCTGATACGGGCCTTCCCCGACGGCGTCGTCGAAGAGGTCTACGACGTCATCCTGCTGCTCGCGATCAACCCCTGACCCTCCCGACCCCTCTCCCTCCCTCCCTCTCCATTCCCTCTGGTCCTTCTTCTCAGCCCGCCCAATCACCCCGCCCGATCACCCCTCCCTCTCAGTCCTCCTCCCAGCGATTCCTCCCCGTCCGACCGCGCGTGGCGGCCCCTCACCTCCGGCGCCGCCGCGCACGCACGTGCGGCCCCGGAGCCCGTCCCACCCCCGGCCCTCACCCTCGTTCCGCAACTTGACGGCGCCCCGCACCGCGAGCATTATTCATCACATGATGAATTCCAAGCGGGCCGGCGCTCGCCCGCCCGACGCACCCGCCGTACGCGCCGAAGGCCTGACCGTGGTCCGCGGGCCGCGCACGGTCCTGCGCGGCCTCGACTTCACCGTCCCCCGCGGCCAGATCACCGGTCTGCTCGGGCCCTCGGGCTGCGGCAAGTCGACCCTCATGCGTGCGATCGTCGGCACCCAGGCCAAGGTCGCCGGGACCCTCGACGTGCTGGGCCGCCCCGCGGGCCACGCCGTCCTCCGCACCCGCATCGGCTACGTCACCCAGGCCCCCTCGGTCTACGACGACCTGACGATCCGCCAGAACCTGGACTACTTCGCCGCGATTCTCGACCCGGGCCGAGCGGCAGCGGACCGCCGCCACGAGAACGTCACCCGGGCCATCGCCGACGTGGACCTCACCACCCATGCCGACGCCCTCGCCGGCAACCTCTCCGGCGGTCAGCGCAACCGCGTCTCCCTGGCCGTCGCCCTGCTGGGCGCCCCGGAACTCCTGGTCCTCGACGAACCGACGGTCGGTCTGGACCCGGTCCTGCGCCGCGACCTGTGGAACCTCTTCCACGAAATCGCCGCGACCCGGGGCGCGACCCTCCTCATCTCCTCCCACGTCATGGACGAGGCCGAGCGCTGCCACCGCCTGCTCCTGATGCGCGAGGGCGAGATCCTCGCCGACGCGACCCCCGACGACCTGCGCACCCGCACCGGGTCGGACACGGTCGAGTCGGCCTTCCTGCACCTGGTGGACGCCGCGACGGAAGCGGCCCGCGCGAAGGAGACCACCCGATGACCACCACGACGACCCCCGATGCCCCGGACAGCCCGGACGCCCCCGTCCGCGCCCCCGCCCCGACCGGCGCCCTGAACGCCTCCCGGACGGCCGCCACCGCAGCCCGCGTCCTGCGCCAACTGCGCCACGATCCCCGGACCATCGCGCTGATGATCCTCATCCCCTGCGTGATGCTGTTCCTGCTCCGGTACGTCTTCGACGGCAGCCCCCGGACCTTCGACAACGTCGGCGCGTCCCTGCTGGGCATCTTCCCGCTGATCACGATGTTCCTGGTCACGTCCATCGCCACGCTGCGCGAACGCACCTCGGGCACCCTGGAACGCCTCCTCGCCATGCCGCTCGGCAAGGGCGACCTCATCGCCGGCTACGCCCTGGCCTTCGGAGCCGTCGCGATCGTCCAGTCGGCGCTCGCCACCGGCCTGGCCGTCTGGTTCCTCGACCTGGACGTCACCGGCAGCCCCTGGCTGCTCCTCCTGGTCGCCCTCCTGGACGCCCTCCTCGGCACCGCCCTCGGCCTCTTCGTCTCGGCCTTCGCGTCCTCCGAGTTCCAGGCCGTCCAGTTCATGCCGGCGGTGATCTTCCCCCAGCTCCTCCTCTGCGGCCTCTTCGCCCCCCGCGACACCATGCACCCCGCCCTGGAGACCCTCTCGGACGTCCTCCCCATGTCGTACGCGGTCGACGGCATGAGCGAGGTCCTCACCCACACCGACATGACGGCCACCTTCGTACGGGACGTCCTCATCGTCGGCGGCTGCGCCCTCCTCGTCCTCTGCCTGGGCGCGGCGACCCTCCGCCGCCGCACACAGTGAGACCCCACCCCGTCCGGATCCCAGCCCCCGTCCGGATCCCGGCCCGCGGCAAGATCGCAGCCCGTCCGGCGTTCGAGGACGAGGCCCGTCCAGGGCCGAAACGGGGCCTGGGGGCAGCGCCCCTGGGACGGGACGGGAAGGGGCGGCGGGGACGAAAACCCACGTCCGCCCACCGGACGCGCAAGCCGGCCAAGCACCCCCGGTGCGAGGATGACCCCGGACGACGACGGCATCACCGCGGCGCGCGCGCCCACCCCGCACCCCTCCGGAGGACCCTCCAGCCATGACCCAGAAAGTCGCAGTCCTCGGCACCGGCAAGATCGGCGAAGCCCTCCTCAGCGGCATGATCCGCGGCGGCTGGCCCCCCGCCGACCTCCTCGTCACCGCCCGCCGCCCCGAGCGCGCCGAAGAACTCCGCACCCGCTACGGAGTGACCCCGGTCGCCAACGCCGAGGCCGCGAAGGCCGCCGACACCCTGATCCTCACCGTGAAGCCGCAGGACATGGGCGCCCTCCTCGCCGAACTCGCCGACCACGTCCCCGCCGATCGCCTGGTCATCAGCGGAGCGGCCGGCATCCCCACCTCGTTCTTCGAGGAGCGCCTGGCCCCCGGAACACCCGTCGTCCGAGTCATGACGAACACCCCCGCCCTCGTCGACGAAGCCATGTCCGTCATCTCCGCCGGCACCCACGCCACCGCCGACCACCTCGCCCACACCGAGGAGATCTTCGGCGCCGTCGGCAAGACGCTCCGGGTCCCGGAGTCCCAGCAGGACGCCTGCACCGCGCTCTCCGGCTCCGGCCCGGCCTACTTCTTCTACCTGGTCGAAGCCATGACGGACGCCGGCATCCTGCTCGGCCTGCCCCGCGACAAGGCCCACGACCTGATCGTCCAGTCCGCGATCGGCGCCGCCACGATGCTCCGCGACAGCGGCGAACACCCGGTCAAGCTCCGCGAGAACGTCACGTCTCCCGCCGGCACCACCATCAACGCGATCCGCGAACTCGAGAACCACGGGGTACGGGCCGCGCTCATCGCCGCCCTGGAGGCCGCCCGCGACCGCAGCCGCGCACTCGCCTCCGGCAAGAAGGACTGACCGAAAGCACCGGCTCGCCGAAGCACACGGGACTCACAGGCCGGCCGAGAAGGACGGGCCCGAGGAAGTCGAAGCGGCCCGGCGCTCACCCGCCGGCCGCCCCCACGATCTCCTTCGTGGTCACCACGCGCGCGAACCCGCCGCCGTGCAGCGACACCGCCGATGCCTGCGCAAGCTCCTCGGCGCTCCGCCGCCAGCCGAACGGTCCCTCCAGACCGAACGTGTACGTCGCGTCGTAGGCGAACAGCACGTCGTACCCGAGGTTCCCGCCCATCCGCGCCGTCGTCTCCGCGCACATGTTGGTCTGGATCCCGGCCACCACGATCTGCGCGATCCCCTGAGCCGTGAGCCAGGCCCCCAGGTCCGGCGTGCCGAGGAAGGCCGAGTTCACGGTCTTCGTGACGAGCAGCTCGAGTCCCGCGCCCCGTCCCCTCCTCTCCTCCACGTACTCCTTGAAGTCGTTCCCCTGATATCCCGCCCGCAGGGGCGACCGCGGCCCCGACGAGTCGTGCCGCACGAACACGACCGGCCGCCCCGAGGCCTGCCAGACGTCGATGAGGGCGGCGATGTTGTCGTCCGCCGCCGGATTGTTGCGCTCACCCCAGAACCCGAGCTCCTCGAAGCCCTTCTGCACGTCCACGACCACCAGCGCTGCGTTCTCTGCGATGTCCATGCCCACGATCCTGCCGCCACCAGGGGACATGCCCCAGAGGTACAGAAGCCATCGGTCGATGGTTTACTGCCAGCCATGAAGAAGCCCGCCCACCGGGTCGCTCTCGTGGCGTTCCCCGGCATCCGCGCCTTCGACGTCTCCGTCATCACCGAGGTCTGGGGCGCCGACCGCACCGACCGCGGCGCCCCCGCCTTCGATCTGCGCCGCGTCGCCGCCGACCCCGGCACGCCCGTCCCGATGCGCGGCGGCCTGGCTCTCTTCCCGGACCGCACGCTGGCCTGGCTCTCCCGCGCCGACCTGGTCATCGTCCCCGGCCTGGACGACCACCTCACCCCGGCGCCCGCCGCCGTCCTCGACGCCCTGCGCAGCGCCCACGCACGCGGCACCACCCTCGCGGCGCTCTGCGGCGGCGCCTTCACCCTCGCCCAGGCCGGACTCCTGGACGGCCGCCGAGCGATCACCCACTGGAACCTCGTCGACCTCCTCCGCACCCACCATCCCGGGGTCACCGTCGTCCCCGACGCCCTCTTCATCGAGGACGACAACATCTGGACCGCCGCCGGGACGGCCGCCGGCATCGACCTCTGCCTCCACCTGGTCCGGCGCTCCCACGGTGCGGAAGCGGCCGCCACCATCGCCCGCTCGATGGTCACCGCCCCCTTCCGCACCGGAACCCAGGCCCAGTTCATCGAGCACCCCACGCCCCGCTCGGACCGGTCCGCCGACGCCCTCGCCACCGTCCGCGAACACGCCCTGCGCCGACTGCACGAACCGCTCACCGTCGCCGACCTCGCCGCGCACGCGGGCATGTCCCCCCGGAGCTTCGCCCGTCACTTCACGGCCGAGACCGGAGTCACCCCCTTGCGCTGGCTCCTCGACCAGCGCGTCGCCGCCGCCCAGCGCCTCCTCGAGCGCACGGACCTCGCCATGCCGGAAGTCGCCCGGCGGTCCGGCTTCGGCAGCGAGGTCACGATGCGCCAGCACTTCGCATCACGCCTCGCCACCAGCCCCCGCGCCTACCGAGCCGCGTTCACCACCGTCTCCGCCGCGGACGCCGTCTCCGCCGCGGACTCCGCCAGCGACTCCGTGAGCGGCGGAAGCAGTCCGATCGCGCGATAGGCGCTGTCCACGACCGGCCGTGCCATGGCGCGGGCCTTCTCGGCCCCGTCCCGCAGCACCCTCTCCACGTACACCGGGTCGGCGCACAGTTCCCGGTGTCTGGCCTGCAGGGGTTCCAGAACCGCCACCACCGCGTCGGCGGCGTCCTTCTTCAGAGCGCCGTACGACGCGTAACCACCGCCCAGCGCCTCCGGATCACCGCCGGTACAGGCGGCGAGGATCTCCAGCAGGTTCGCGACCCCGGGCCGCCCCACCCGGTCGTACACGACCTCCCGCCCGCTGTCGGTGACGGCCCGCATCATCTTCCTGCGCACCACGTCCGGCTCGTCCAGCAGATAGACGATGCCGGGCCCGTAGTCGTCGCTCTTGCCCATCTTCGACGCCGGCTCCTGCAGGTTCATCACTCGCGCGGCAACCGCCGGCAGCGTCGCCTTCGGCACCACGAACGTGTGCCCGTACCGCTGGTTGAACCGCACCGCCAGATCCCGCGCCAGCTCCACATGCTGCGCCTGGTCGTCCCCGACCGGCACCTCATGGGTCCCGTAGGCCAGGATGTCCGCCGCCATCAGCACGGGATACGTCAGCAGCGACAGCCGCACACTGCCCCCGCGCTCCCGCTCCCGCGCGGCTTTCTCCTTGTACTGGATCATCCGCCGCATCTCGCCGTCGGTGGCCACGCACTCCAGCAGATACGACAGCCGCGCATGCTCGTCCACGTGACTCTGGACGAAGACGGTGCACAGCTCCGGATCCAGTCCCGAGGCCAGCAGCAGCGTCGCCGCCTGCCGGCTCAGCCGTCGTACCCGCGCCGGATCATGGTCGACGGTCAGCGCGTGCAGATCGACGACGCAGAACAGGGAGTCGGCCCGGTGCTGGTCGACCTCGGCCCACTGCCGCAGCGCGCCCAGGTAGTTCCCCAGCGTCAGGTGCCCGGTCGGCTTGACTCCGCTGAAGACCCGCTTCATCTCTCCACCTCCTGGTCGAGACCGCCGCTCCGGCCGGCCGACCCCCGGGTTCTGGTGGGAGAAACAAGAACGGCCGCCGAAGCGGCGGCCGTTGAGTGCATACGTGAACACGGCCGCCTGTCAGGCGGCCCACCACAGCTGGGTGCACGTACGCGTAGTCATGGCAGCCAGACTACGCCTCCGGGGTGCTCTCGGGACATGAGTTGACACACCCTGGCGTGAAACGTAGTGTTCTCCGAGTTGTCCGACGTGAGCGCCGACCCCGGTCGGTCCCCGGACAGCCATTCCGCAGGTACCAACCAACCACTCGACAACAGTCGACTCGTCTGCTGTCGCGTTCATTGGCGTGCGTATTCGCGAAATGAGGAATCCGCGTTCGAAAGGACGCAGGCCCCGATTGGCTTCGGAGGCAGGGAATCCGCTAAAGTCTCACTCGTCGGAACGGCCCAACAGCCGGGAAGGCGACTCCCGCTGACCGGGAATCAGAACCGAAAGGGTCTGGTAGAGTCGGAACCGCCGGAAAGGGAAACCGCGAGATAAGCGGGAGACCTGGAAAGCACCGAGGAAATCGGATCGGAAAACGGTCTGGTAGAGTCGGAAACGC
>NZ_JBMNDR010000016.1:0-110164 GCF_052543235.1 Streptomyces sp. SAS_272
CCCCCCCCCCCCCCCCCCCCCCCCCCCCCCCGCCCGCCGGCCACTACGACGTGGTCCGGGCGGGCTGTTCCTCCTCCGCGTCGGCGGGCACGGGCTTCGGGCGGCCCGGCAGGAACGCCGCGACCACGGCCGCGCCCACGAGCGCCACCCCGGCCCCGCACAGGGCGGTGACGTGCATGGCGTGCAGGAAGGCGTCGTCGGCGGGGCCGACCAGCGCCTTGCCCCGTTCGCCGAGGCTCGCCGCGACCCCCAGGGTCGCCTCGATCGACTCGCCCGCCGTGTGCCGCAGGCCCTCCGGGAGCGTGCCGAGGCTGCCCTCGATGCCGTCGCGGTACGAGGTCGACAGCACCGAGCCGAGGACGGCGATGCCGAGCGCGCCGCCGACCTGGCGGAAGGTGTTGCTCAGCGCGGAGGCCGAGCCGGCCTTCTCGCGGGGCAGGGCCTGCATGATGACGACGCTGGTCGGGGTCATGATGTGGGCCATCCCGGCGCCCATGCAGAAGAAGACGACCTCCAGCAGCCAGATCGGGGTGTCCGCCTCCAGCAGGGCGAACGCCGCCAGCGTCGCGGTGAGGAGGAGCATCGCCGCCGTGGTCGTGGCCCTGACCCCTATGCGGTCCACGACGAGCCGGGCGCGCGGCGCGAAGATCAGCTGAGCGGCGGCCAGCGGCAGCAGCAGCAGACCGGTCTGCAGCGGCGAGTAGCCGCGCACGCTCTGGGTGTAGAAGACCGAGAAGAACGTCACGCCCATCAGCGCGAAGAAGACGAGCGCGATGACGGAGATCGCGGCCGAGAACACCTTGTTCCGGAAGTACCCGACGTCGACCGACGGGTGGTCGCTGCGCTTCTCGAACACCACGAACGCGGCGAGGACCGCCAGTCCGGCCCCTATGGTCACGAGCACGGTCGGGTCGGTGAAGTCGGCCAGCTCACCGCCCTTGATGATCCCGTAGACGAGCAGGACCAGGCCGACGACCGACAGGGCGACGCCGACGGGGTCGAGACGGCCGGGATTCGGGTCGCGGGACTCGGGCACCAGCCACATCATCAGCCCGAACGCGAGCAGCACGATGGGCACGTTGATGAGGAACACCGAGCCCCACCAGAAGTGCGCGAGGAGCAGACCGCCGGTGATGGGCCCGATCGCGATGGCGAGCCCGACGCCGCCCGCCCAGATGCCGATCGCCTTGGGCTGCTCCTCCCGCTCGAAGACGTTCATCAGGACGGCGAGGGTGGCGGGCATCACGAAGGCGGCGCCGAGGGCCATCAGCGCGCGGAAGGCGATGAGCTGGGCGGGCGAGCCGGACTCGGCCGCGAGCGCGGAGCCGATGCCGAACACGGCGAGTCCGCCGAGCAGGACTTTCTTGCGGCCGATCCGGTCACCCAGGAGGCCGGCGGAGAACAGCAGTCCCGCGAAGACGAGCGTGTAGGCGTTGATCGCCCACTCCAGCTCGCTCTGGGTGGCGCCGAGGCCGGTCGGGGCGGGCGTCGAGATCGTCTTGATCGCGACGTTCAGGATCGAGTTGTCGAGCACCACGATCAGCAGGCTCAGCATCAGGACGCCGAGGATCGCCCAACGACGCCGGTGCACCGCTTCCGGTATCCGCGGAGCGGTGGGGACGGCAGGAGTAGTCATGCGCCGAGCTTAGGCGTTTCCGATACGGACCCGTCTCGTATCGGAAAGGCCGGGCACGTTTCTTACTGAGGTTTTACCCACAGCGGGCGCTCTGGCTCTCGCCCGGGCGAAGTGCCACCATGGGCAGTGGTCCGGGGACGCCGTGAGGGCGCCTCGAGATGACGTTAGGAGCCGTTGCCATGACGCAGCTCTCGGCTGCCCGGAATGCCCCGCAGAAGCCCACCGACGGCAGCAACGCGCTGTACGGGGGCAAGGGCACCCGCCGAATCACCGTCCGCGACATCGCCCTCGCCAAGGAACGCGGCGAGAAGTGGCCCATGCTCACCGCCTACGACGCGATGACCGCCTCCGTCTTCGACGAGGCCGGTATCCCCGTGATGCTCGTGGGCGACTCGGCGGGCAACTGCCACCTCGGCTACGAGACGACCGTGCCCGTCACCCTCGACGAGATGACCATGCTGTCGGCGGCCGTCGTGCGGGGCACCTCCCGTGCGCTGATCGTCGGCGACCTGCCCTTCGGCTCCTACCAGGAGGGCCCGGTGCAGGCGCTGCGCTCGGCGACGCGCCTGGTGAAGGAGGCCGGGGTCGGGGCCGTGAAGCTGGAGGGCGGCGAGCGCTCGCACCGGCAGATCGAGCTGCTGGTGGAGTCCGGCATCCCGGTCATGGCGCACATCGGCCTGACCCCGCAGTCGGTGAACGCGATGGGCTACCGCGTGCAGGGGCGCGGCGAGGAGGCGGCCCAGCAGCTGCTGCGGGACGCCAAGGCCGTGCAGGACGCCGGCGCGTTCGCTGTGGTGCTGGAGCTGGTCCCGGCGGAGCTGGCGGCCGAGGTCACGCGCGTACTGCACATCCCGACCGTCGGCATCGGCGCCGGCGCCGAGACCGACGCCCAGGTGCTGGTGTGGACCGACATGCTCGGGCTGACCGGCGGCCGGGTGCCGAAGTTCGTCAAGCAGTACGCGAACCTGCGTCAGGTGATGGGCGACGCCGCGAAGGCGTTCGCCGAGGACGTCGTCGGCGGAGCGTTCCCGCTGGACGAGCACAGCGTCCACTGAGCCGGCCGCGCCGACCGGGTGGACGCACGGGCGGGACGGAGTCCCCGGTCGCGTCCACTCCGTCGGCGCACCGCGGGCGGTCCGAGGCGGCCTGCAGGCATTTCCGTGGGCGGTTCTGCAGGCGGTCTGTAGGCGGTCTGTAGGCGGTCTGTAGGCGGCATGCCGGTTCCCCGCAGGAGCCTGTGGCCGGTGTCGGCGCTCTGTCGGAAGTCTGTCGGCGGCGGTTGCCACTGTTGCGGCATGACGCGAATCCACAACAACCCCAGCGGCGCGGGCAGCGCCGTCACCGTCCGGGGGCTGGTCAAGCACTACGGCGAGACGAAGGCGCTGGACGGGGTCGACCTCGATGTGCGCGAGGGCACCGTGATGGGCGTCCTCGGTCCGAACGGCGCCGGGAAGACCACCCTCGTCAGGATCCTGTCCACCCTGCTGGCCGCCGACGGCGGCCGGGCGACCGTCGCCGGCTACGACGTCGCGGCCCAGCCCCGGCAGCTGCGCCGGGTGATCGGCCTCACCGGCCAGTACGCCTCCGTCGACGAGAAGCTCCCCGGGTGGGAGAACCTGTACCTCATCGGCCGGCTGCTCGACCTGTCCCGCCGGGACGCCCGGGTGCGCGCCGACGAACTGCTGGAGCGGTTCACGCTCACCGAGGCCGCCAAGCGGCCCGTGGCCACCTACTCCGGCGGCATGCGGCGGCGGCTGGACCTCGCCGCGTCGATGATCGGACGGCCGAGCGTGCTGTTCCTCGACGAACCCACCACGGGGCTGGACCCCCGCACCCGCAACGAGGTGTGGACCGAGGTCAAGTCCATGGTCGGGGACGGCGTCACCGTCCTGCTGACGACCCAGTACATGGAGGAGGCCGAGCAGCTCGCCTCCGAGCTGACCGTCGTGGACCGGGGCAAGGTCATCGCGGGCGGCGGCATCGAGGAGCTGAAGGCCCGGGTCGGCGGCCGCACCCTGCGGATCCGGCCCGCCGACCCGCTGCAGCTGCGACCGCTGGCCGGCTGGCTCGACGAGCTCGGCATCACCGGGCTCGCCGCCACCGCCGTGGACGCCGAACGCGGCTCGGTCCTGGTCCCGGTGCTGAGCGACGAACAGCTGACCGCCGTCATCGGCGCGGTCAGCGCCCGCGGCGTCACCCTGACCTCCCTCACCACCGAACTGCCCAGCCTGGACGAAGTGTTCCTCTCCCTCACCGGCCACCGCGCCGGCTCCTCCCCGAACGACGCCACGCCCACCGAGACCCGCGAGGAGGTCGCCGTATGAGCGCGGCCACGATCGACATCAGCACGGCAGCCGACGGACGCATCCCGGTGCGCAGCCACCTGCGGCACACCGGCGCGCTCATCCGCCGCAACCTGCTGTGGATCAGACAGGACCCGGAGTCGATGTTCGACGCGGTCCTCTTCCCGGTGATCTTCACCCTGCTCTTCGTGTACGTCTTCGGCGGCTCCATCGGGCAGTCGCTGGGCGGCGGTCAGGAGGCGTACGTGCAGTACGTCATTCCCGGCCTGCTGGCCATGATGGGGATGAACATGGCGCAGGGCGTGGGCACCGGCTTCAACACGGACTTCAACTCCGGGGTCATGGACCGCTTCCGGTCGCTGCCCATCGGACGGGGCTCGGTGCTCTTCGCCAAGATCGTCGTGGAGCTGATGCGCATGCTGGTCGCGTGCGTGATCCTCATGGTGGTGGCCGTGCTGGTGGGCTTCGACATCACGCACTGGCCCGGTCTCTTCGCCGCCGTGGGGCTGGCCACCGTGTTCGGCTCGGCTCTGATGTGGGTGTTCCTCACGCTCGGCGTGATCATGAAGAGCGCGCAGTCCGTGCAGGCGATGGGCTTCCTGGTGCTGATGCCGCTGCAGTTCGGCTCGTCGATCTTCGCGCCGACCCGGTCGATGCCGGGCTGGCTGCAGAACTTCACCGCCTACAACCCGCTGTCGGCGCTCGCCGACGCGGCGCGCGGCCTCATGGTGGGCGGTCCGGTCGCGCACGGCCTGTGGGTGACGCTCGCCTGGTCGGCGGGGCTCACCGCGGTGATGGCGCCGGTCGCGATCCACAAGTTCCGCACGAAGACCTGAGCCGCGGGCGGTGCGCCGGGCCGGCACGACCGGGCCGGCCCGCCGGGTCGTTGCGACCCGGGCCGGCCCGGATCGACGCGTCACACCAGGGCGGTGGCCTCCTCGTAGGAGAGGCCGCCGCCCTCGGCGTACGCCCGCTCGAAGCGTTCGTCGCCGAGCGCTGCGCGGGTGCGGCTCAGGGCGAGTTCACGGGCCTCGCGCTCCAGGCGCGGGGGGACGTGGCGCGGCGGCAGCAGGGCGGCGGCGGCCCCGAGACAGCGGGCGCCGGCGTCCGCGCCGCCGTCCACGCCGGTGAGGGCGGCCGCGGCGATGGAGAGATAGAAGGAGCGCAGGTGCGGGGCGACGGCCTGGGACACCGGGTCGGTCGCCCGGCCGAGGGCGGAGCGGATCCCCGGCAGGGCCTGCTCGTACCGGCCGTCGACCACCTCCAGCCAGGCCTCCGCGCCCAGGATGAACGCGTCGAAGACCGCGAAGTTCCCGAACGTGACGCTCTCGCGCAGCAGCCGGAGCTGTTCGCGGCCCTCGGCGATGCGCCCGGTCGAACCGAGCCGGCCGGCCAGGAAGAGACGGGCCGCGGGGGCGGCCTCGTTGCCGCCGTGCGCCGGACCGTCGATCACCTCGCGCAGCAGGCGCTCGCCCTGCTCCCCGTCGCCCGCCTCCAGCAGCACGCTGCCCAGCCGGGCGCCGAGGACCGCCGAGTGGGCGCGGGCGCCGATCTGTTCGGCGTGCTCCCTGGCGTCGACGTAGTCGTCGGCGGCGCGGCGGTAGTCGCCCAGCCGCTCATACGCTTCGGCGCGCGCGGACAGGGCTTCCACGATGCCCCACACGTCGCCGAGACGGCGGAAGATCTCCAGGGCCTCGTCCGCGTCGCGGAAGGCGCTGCCGGCCGAGTCCGCGCGGTTGGCGAAGACGTTGGCGCGCATCTGCAGACAGGAGGCGAGCTCCCACTCGTAACCGGGCGTCCGGCGGCAGGTCTCCACGTTGGCGTCGACGATGACGCGCATGCGGTCGGTGTCGCCGGTCAGCATCACGGCGAAGAACCAGAGCAGGCCGGGTGCACGGCAGGTCTGCGGGAGACCGGGCTCGTAAGCCTGTGCGATCAGGGTCAGTTTGCGCTGCGCCGCCGGGCTCTGCCAGTCGTCCGACTGGTTCTCCATACAGGCGAGATGAGCAAGGTGGACGCCACGGCGGGCCTCCAGGAGGGTCTCGCCGGTGAGCGGCGGCGGGAAGTCGGTGCAGGGCTTCCACACCGGGGCCGCCCGGCGCAACGGCTCGGCGAAGGGATCGGGGCCGAGGGCCATGACCTCGGCGCACCAGGCTCCCGCCTCGAGGCGCAGATCCCGCATCTGCCAGTACCAGACGAGGGACAGCGTCAGGCTGAGCGCCTCCTGCTCGTCGCGGGCGGCGACCGCGCGGCGCAGCGCGGTGCGCAGGTTCTCGTACTCCAGCTGGATGCGTTCGGCGGCCTCGCGCTGACCGGGACCGCGCAGCAACGGCTCGGTGGTGCGGGCGAACTCGCGGTAGTACGTCAGGTGCGCGCGCTCGGCGGCGGCCCGTCCGCCCGACTCGTCCAGCCGCTCGGCCGCGTACTCGGCGACCGTCTCCAACAGCCGGTAGCGCATGTCTCCGCCGGGCGCCGGGGCCGCGACGACGAGGGACTTGTCGACCAACGAGGCGAGGGCGTCGAGGGGTTCGCGGGGCGGCCGGCCCGCGCGGGCGTCCCGCACGCCACGACCGCCGTCCTCGCCGCCGCCGGGGGCGATGCCGCACACGGCCTCCACGGCGGCGAGGTCGCAGCCGCGCGCGAAGACGGAAAGCCGGGCCAGCACGTCGCGTTCGTCCGCGTCGAGCAGGTCCCAGGACCAGTCGACGACGGCCCGCAGGGTCTGCTGGCGCGGCAGCACCGTGCGGCTGCCGGAGGTGAGGAGGCGGAAGCGGTCGTCGAGGCGGTCGGCGATCTGGCGTGGCGTCAGCAGGCGCAGCCGGGCCGCGGCCAGTTCGAGGGCGAGGGGAAGACCGTCCAGACGCCGGCAGATCTCGGCGCAGGCCTCGGGGTCGTCCTCGGTGCGGAACCCCGGCCGGGCGGCCGCGCCCCGGTCAGCGAGCAGCCGCAGGGCGACCGGCTCGGGCAGCGGATCGAGCGGACGCAGCCTCTCACCGGGCACGCCGAGCGGCTCGCGGCTGGTGGCCAGCACCGTCACCCGCGGACAGCGCGCCAGCAGTTCCTCGACGAGCCGGGCGGCCGCCTCCACCACGTGCTCGCAGTTGTCGAGAACGATCAGCATGCGGCGCCGGGCGCAGTGCTCGACCAGCCGCTCCACGGGGTCGCCGTGGCGTTCCGCGGCGGCCCGCAGCTCCTCGGCGCCGGCGCCGTACAGCACGGTCTCGCGGGCTCCCACGGCGGTGAGGACGGCCTGCGGGACCGCGTCCGGGGCGGCGACGGGCGCGAGCTCGGCCAGCCACACTCCGTCGCTCGCGATGTCCCGGACGGTTTCGGCGGCCTCCTGAGACAGCCGTGTCTTGCCGGCCCCGCCGGGCCCGAGCAGGGTGACGAGCCGCGCGCCGGCCAGGTCCTCCCGGATGGCCGCGATGTCGTCCTCGCGCCCGACGAAGGAGGTCAGCCGGGCGCGGAGGTTGCCGGGGGCTCGCGGCTTCGGGGCGTCGGCGCCCGCGCCGGCGTGACTCGGGCCGGCCGGCCCGGAGTGAGCGAAGGCCGGGCCGCCGGAGGCCCTGCCTCCCGGGCTCCCCGTGTCCCCCGGGCTCCCGGTGCTCTTCGCCGTCGGACGGCGCTCAGGGGAACCGGGGAGACCGTCCCGCGCCGGACGGCCGGAGCCACCGGACACCCCGAAGCCGCCGGCGCCGCCCGACCCGCCGATGCCGCCGGAACGGTTCGCCCCGTCGAGACTGTCGAAGCCGCAGAAGTCGCGGAGGACATCGGCGCCGCGGTAGCTCCCGGAGGCGGAAGGGAGACCCGGACCGCCCGGACCGCCCGGGACACCCGGGTCACGGGAGCTCAGCGGACCGCTCGGACCGCCCGGACCGCCCGGCACGCCGGAGTCGCGGGGGCGCTCAGGGTCCCCCGGGACGCGGGAGGACCCGGGGCCGCCCGGGACACCGGAACGCCCGCGGCCGCCCGCGGCACCCGCGCCATGGGAAAGCCCGGCGTCGCGAGAGCTCCCCGGACCGCCCGGGGGACCGGCGTCGTGCGCGAGCCCCGGGCCGCCGTAGGCGCTCGGGACGCCGGCGGCGCCCGTGTCCTCGGGGTTGAGCAGTTCCGCGTGGAGGGCGCGGAGTTCGGGGCCCGGATCGGCGCCGAGGCGGTCGGCCAGCAGTCGGCGCACCTCGTCGTAGGCGACCAGAGCCTGGGCGGTGCGGCCCGCGTCGCGCAGGGCGCGCAGGCGCAGGGCCTGGAGGGGCTCGTCCAGGGGGTGGACGTCGCACAGGGCGGTGAGTTCGGGCAGCGACTGCTCGGCCTGGCCGAGGGCGACGGCGGCGGTGTGGCGGGCGCGCAGCGCGTCGAGCCGGCGGGCCTCCCAGCGGCCGGCCTCGGCCGTCCGGTCGGGCAGGTCGACGAGGGCCGGTCCGTGCCAGAGGCCGAGCGCGTCGTCCAGCAGCACGGCCGCCTTCGCCGGGTCGTCGTCGGCGAGAGCGCGGACGCCGTCGCCGGTCAGCCGCTCGAAACGGTGCAGGTCGACGTCGTCGGGGGCGGCGGCCAGCCGGTAGCCGCCCTCGGCGGAGTCGATCGCGTCGGCCCCGAGAGCCCGGCGCAGCCGCCCGACCAGCGCCTGCAGGGCGCCCGCCGCATCGGCGGGCGGGTCACCGGTCCAGACCTCCTCCACCAGCAGCCCCGCGGGAACGCTCCGGCCGGCCCGCAGCGCCAGCACGGTGAGCAGCGCGCGCAGCCGCGCTCCGCCGACGGCGACGGGGCTTCCGTCCGGACGGAGTGCCTGGGTGGTGCCGAGGATGCGATAGCGCACGGGGTTCATTCTCTCCGGTGGGATCGGGGTCGGTCACGGGGTTCCGTCGGGGTGGCGCGATCGGCCGCCGGGCGGAGGCCGGCGCCCCGCCGGAACCGTGGGCGGGGACGGGACGTTTCTCCTGTACGCCCCGTCCGGGTACGGTCGGGCAGTTCCACCTGCGCGTGCCCGACGCGCGAACCGACCCAGGGGGCTCCATGACCGCCGCCACCTCCCGCCGCAGCGAGCGGCGGATCAGTCCCGTCTTCCTGGGCATCCTGGCCGTCACGGCGGTCACGGGCTGGGCCACCTGGTCCGGGTTCGCCGAGCAGCCGGGTGTGGCGGTGTTCCTGTTCGTGACGGCGGCGTGGATCGTGTCGCTGTGTCTGCACGAGTACGCGCACGCCCGTACCGCGCTGCACAGCGGGGACATCTCGGTCGGCGCGAAGGGGTATCTGACGCTCAACCCCCTCAAGTACACGCACGCCCTGCTCAGCGTCGTGCTGCCGGTGCTGTTCGTGATCATGGGCGGGATCGGTCTGCCGGGCGGCGCCGTCTTCATCGAGCGCGGCCGGATCCGCGGGCGCTGGCGGCACAGCCTGATCTCGGCGGCGGGCCCGCTGACCAACGTGCTGTTCGCGGTGGTGTGCACGGCGCCCTTCTGGCTGGACGCGCTGGACGGGGTGCCGGCCGACTTCCGGTACGCGCTCGGTTTCCTCGCCCTGCTCCAGGTCACTGCGGCGATCCTGAACTTCCTGCCGGTGCCGGGGCTGGACGGCTACGGGGTCGTCGAGCCCTGGCTGTCGTACAACGTGAAGCGGCAGGTGGAGCCGTTCGCGCCGTTCGGGCTGCTGTTCGTGTTCGCGCTGCTGTGGGTGCCGGCGGTGAACGGCGTGTTCTTCGACATGGTCGACGCGGTGCTGCGCGCCCTCGGGATCAGCGACTTCGACACGTACTGCGGCCAGTCGCTGTACCGCTTCTGGGAGGGCGCGGACGAGTACTGCGCGATCAGCCCGTGACGTCGGCGCCGGCGGCCCGGCGGGCCTTGTCGCGCTTCATGTAGTACCAGGTCATGTTGGACGACAGGCCCGCGAGCAGCACCCAGACGACGCCCAGGAAGCTGCCCTGCACGAACGAGACGACCGCCGCGGCCACGGCGAGCACGCAGACGACGAGGGTGTAGAGGGCGAGTCGCCGGGCCGGGCCGGACGGGGGAACGGGGGACATGGGGCGGTTCTCTCCTGTCGGGGGACACTGCCGGGCTGGCTCCGACCAGTGTCCCCCATGCGCTCATACGTCCGTGACGCGCAGCCCCGCGTGGGCCTTGTAGCGGCGGTTGACGGCGATCAGGTTGGCGACCAGGGACTCCACCTGGTGGGCGCCGCGCAGCCGCCCGGCGAAGACTCCGCGCATGCCGGGGATACGGCCGGCCAGGGCCTGCACGATCTCGACGTCCGCCCGCTCCTCGCCGAGCACCATGACGTCGGTGTCGATCTCGTCGATCTCCGGGTCCTGGAGCAGGACGGCCGACAGGTGGTGGAAGGCGGCGGCGACGCGGGAGTCCGGCAGCAGGGCGGCGGCCTGCTCGGCGGCGCTGCCCTCCTCCGGCTTGAGCGCGTAGGCGCCCTTCTTGTCGAAGCCGAGCGGGTTGACGCAGTCGACGACGAGCTTGCCGGTCAGTTCCTCGCGCAGGGACTCCAGCGTCTTGGCGTGGCCGTCCCACGGGACGGCGACGATCACGATGTCGCTGCGGCGCGCGGTCTCGGCGTTGTCGGCGCCCTCCACGCCGTGGCCGAGCTCCTCGGCGGCGGCCCGGGCGCGGTCGGCGGCGCGCGAGCCGATGATCACCTTCTGGCCGGCCTTGGCGAGCCGGTAGGCGAGGCCCTTACCCTGCGGCCCGGTGCCGCCGAGTACGCCGACGACAAGGCCGGAGACGTCGGGGAGGTCCCACGGGTCCTTCGCGGGCGCCTTCGCCGGCGCGCCCGCGGAGGCATTTCGTGCACTGTCGGTAGAGGTCATGGGCCGACTTTACGTGGGGGTGCGCGACGGTCTTCCCCAGGTCGGGTGAATGCGGGGCGATCGCCGGCCGACGGCGGCCGGACCACGACAGCATGCGGCTGCATGGACGCCGTACGGGTCGCACTGCTGCGTGAGGTGCTCGCCGGGACCGAGTGGCTGGGGGCCACCCGGCGGTTCGCCGCGGTGCTGCGGGGGTCGGTGGTGTCGCACGGGGGCGGGCTGCTGCTGGTCGGCTCGGCGCGGTACGAGCCCTGGCATCTGGCGGCGCACCTGGTGGACGAGGCCGCGTGGTCGGGCACTCCCGAGCTTGCGCCGACGCTGGTGCGTCATCACCCCCGTCCGTCGGACCCGGCGCATCTGGCGGTCGGGCTGGGCCGGATCGAGGCGGCGCGGCGCGGCGAGACGCTGCTGGTGGCGACGCCGGAGGGGGACGTGCCGCTGCTGGAGCGGGTGTCGGACGCACGGCGGGCCGGGGTCACGATCCTGGCCCTCGGCCTCGGCGGGGCGGAGCTGACGGCCCTGGCGCACGAGACGCTGGACGTCCCGGACGGCTCCCCGCTGGACCTGGACACGGTGCAGCACCTGGTGAGCGCGGCGGCCGGCGAGACGCTGCCGCCGACCCGGGGGCGCCGGCGGCTGCGCGACCGGCTCTCCCGTCTCGCCGAACGTCTGACGGCGCCGCCGCCTCCCGCCTGGTGACCACGCCCGCCCGCCGGGTGGACGCCGGGTGGACGCCGGGCGGGCAGGGGCGGCGAAGCGAAGGGGAAAAGCAGTTGCCGCTCTCTTCGGTGGCCGCCCACCATGGCCCCTCGTGACCGACGACGACGCCCTGGCCGCCTCCGCTCCCCCGCCGTCCGGTCCGCGTGCGCTGCTTCCCGACCTCGCCCCCTGGCGGGCCTCCCGGGACTTCCGGCGGCTGTGGGTCTCGGGGACGATCTCCGGGTTCGGGACCTTCCTGACCTTCGTGGCGCTGCCGGTGCAGGTGAAGGAGCTGACCGGGTCGGCCGTGGCGGTCGGCACGATCGGGGCCGTGGAGCTGGTGCCGCTCGTGGTGTTCGGGCTGTACGGGGGCGCGCTCGCGGACGCCATGGACAAGCGGCTCCTCATCGTGTGGACCGAGGCGGGGCAGGGGCTGCTCAGCGCGGTGCTGCTGGTCAACGCGGTGCTGCCGGGGCCGGCGCTCTGGCCTCTGTACGTCGTCGCGGCTCTCTCCTCGGCTCTCGGCTCCGTCCAGCGGCCCGCGCTGGACTCGCTGTGGCCGCGGATCGTCGCCCATGAGCATCTGACGGCGGCTGCCTCGCTGAACGCCCTGCGGTGGACCGTGGGCGGGGTCGCCGGACCGGCCCTCGCCGGCGTCGTCGTCGCGTACGCCGGGCTCGGCTGGGCCTACGCCGCCGATCTGCTCACCTTCGTCGTGTCGGTCGTCCTCGTCGTGGGGATCGCCGCGTCCCCCGCCGCGCACGAGGCGGCCCGGCCCTCGCTGAAGGCGATCGCGGAGGGCGCCCGGTACGCCTGGGGCCGCAAGGAGCTCCTCGGCACGTACGCGGTGGACCTCGCCGCGATGCTCATCGCCATGCCGCTCGCCGTGCTGCCGTTCCTCGCGGACGAGCTGCACGCCGAGTGGTCGCTGGGGCTGATGTACGCGTCGGTCCCCGCCGGGGCGCTGCTGGTGAGTCTGACCAGCGGCTGGACGTCACGGGTGCACCGGCACGGCCGGGTGGTGGCGTTGTCGGCCGCGCTGTGGGGCGGGGCGATCGCCGGGGCGGGGCTCGTCGGCAATGTGTGGCTGGTGCTGCTGTGCCTGATGGTCGCGGGCGGCTTCGACATGGTCAGCGGCATCTTCCGCGGGGCCATGTGGAACCAGACGATCCCGGACGAGCTGCGCGGGCGGCTCGCCGGGATCGAGCTGCTGTCCTACTCGGTGGGGCCGACGGCCGGCCAGCTGCGCAGCGGCGGCTTCGCGGCCTGGCTGGGGGTGCGGACGTCCGTCTGGTCGGGCGGTCTGCTGTGCGTGGGCGCGGTGGGGCTGCTGGCGGTGTGTCTGCCGGGGCTGATGACCTACGACGCCCGGACGAACGAGCACGCGGTGCGGCTGCGCGCGCAACGCGCGGCCGCACCCGCGCCCGCTCGGGACGGCTGATCAGCCGCCGTCCGGCGCGCCGCCCTTGGGGGCGTCGTGCCACTTGGGGTCGTTCTCCCACTCGAGGTTGCGCTCGCGGGCGGTCTGCATCGCGTGCTCGGCCTCCCCGCGGGTGGCGTACGGGCCGAAGCGGTCCTTGGCCGGGCACTCGGGACCCTCTTCGACCTTCTTGTGCTCCAGGCAGTAGTACCACTCGCCCGGCTTGCCGGCGGTCCGCTTCTTGAACAGGGGCATGACGGCTCCTCTCGCCATCGTCATGTTCCCCCATGGCCGCTCGTTAGACTCACTGGCATGTCTGGCCAGTCACTGCTCGTCCCAGGCGAGCTGTCCCCCATCCGTTCGGTGCCCGGCAACATCCGCCGGCCCGAGTACGTCGGCAAGCCCGCGCCGACGCCGTACACCGGGCCGGAGGTGCAGACGCCGGAGACGATCGAGGCGATGCGCCGGGCCGGCCGCATCGCCGCGCAGGCGATGGCGGAGGCGGCGAAGCTGATCTCGCCGGGCGTCACCACCGACGAGCTGGACAGGGTCGCGCACGAGTACATGTGCGATCACGGCGCCTACCCGTCGACGCTCGGCTACCGCGGCTTCCCGAAGTCCCTGTGCACGAGCGTGAACGAGGTCATCTGCCACGGCATCCCGGACTCGACGGTGCTGCGGGACGGCGACATCGTCAACCTGGACGTGACGGCGTACATCGGCGGGGTGCACGGCGACAACAACGCCACGTACCTGGTCGGGGACGTGGACGAGGAGTCGCGGCTGCTGGTGGAGCGGACCCGGGAGTCGCTGGAGCGGGCGATCAAGGCGGTCAGGCCCGGCCGGCAGATCAACATCATCGGGCGGGTCATCGAGTCGTACGCGAAGCGGTTCGGGTACGGGGTGGTGCGGGACTTCACCGGCCACGGGATCAACTCCTCGTTCCACTCCGGGCTGATCGTCCCGCACTACGACAGCCCGCACGCGACGACCGTCATCCAGACCGGGATGACGTTCACGATCGAGCCGATGCTGACGCTCGGCACCCACGACTACGACATGTGGGACGACGGCTGGACCGTGGTGACCAAGGACCGCAGGCGGACGGCCCAGTTCGAGCACACGCTCGTCGTGACGGACAGCGGCGCGGAGATCCTGACGCTGCCGTAGCCGGGGCGTCTCCTGGCGCCCGGCGCGGAGTTGCCGGGAGCCGGGCGAGGAGTTCCCGCTCTCGGCGTGTGCCGGTCGCACGGACGGGCCCCCTCGCTTCGCGGCGAGGGGGCCCGTCATGGCGTCAGAAACGCTCGCAGTGCTTGCCGGCCCAGAAGATGTCGGCAGAGACCGTGTCGACGGCGCCGATGTACGGGCTGCAGACGCCCTTGTCCCCGCCGAAGTGGTGGTGCTCGCGGGGACCCTCGTCGGCGGTGGCGGTCGTCGCGCCGGCGGCGGCGAGGGTGATGCCCAGGACGGTGGCGGCGAGGGCTGAACGGATACGCATGGTGTTCCTCTCACGGGGCTGAGCGGTCACGCCCAGTGATCCCCGTTCACCTCCGCGCGCACACGCCACACCACCCGTACGGACGCGGACGCCCAGCCGGAGGGCTCAACGCTCGAGGAACACCCGCCCGCCGATCTCCACCCAGCCGTACGGCTGGGGGGCCGTGAGGATCTGGGAGCCCGCACCCTGGGTGATGTTCAGGGCCCTGCCGAGGCGCTCGGTGAGCAGCAGCGCCGCGGCGCCCGTCGCCTCGTCCTCCTCGATGCCGTCGTCACGGCCGGGGAAGGCGCGGGCGCGGATCCGGCCCGCGGGCTCGTCCTCCCAGGCCCATGCGTAGATCCACTCGCCCTTCGGCGGTATCGGCAGGTCGTCGACCTCGGCGGCGGTGGCGTACTGGCGCAGGGTGCGCGGCGGAGCCCACTCGGCGCGGGCCTCGATCCAGGTGAACTCCCCGTCGAGACGGGTGCCGACGACCCCGGCGGGCGTGACGAGCTCGGGCACGTCGAGCAGCCAGCCGACGCCCACGCACGGGTGGCCGGCGAACGGCAGCCGCGTGGTGGGCGTGTAGATGTCGATGACGCCGCGTTCGGGGTCGTCGACGAACACGGTCTCGCTGAAGCCGAGTTTGGCCGCGAGCTCCTGCCGGTCCGCACGCTCGGGAAGCACCGAGCCTTCGCGCACCACGCCCAGTTCGTTGCCGTAGCCGCCGTTCGGCGCGCAGAAGACGCGGAGCACGTCGTAATCAGTCACCGGGGAATTGAAGCACTGCCGGCGGCGGCGCACGGCGATCTCCACGGCCCCGGAAACGGAATCTTTGAATCTCCTTTGACTTGCTCTTTACGTCCCTTTTGATGCTCCGTGATCACCTCGTGCTCTTACAGTGTCTATGAGAGCTGAATCACGGCCCGGACGGGTATTACGCAGGTAAGCCTTGGATAAGTTAGGCGAGCCTCACCAATCCGTGTGAGCCCTGTCACGTGATTTTTCAGCCACCGCTGGGAGCCCGAATGCGAGCCGCCCGACTCTCCGTCGTCACCGCCGTCGCCATGGCGACGGCCCTGACCGCCGTCACGGCCTGCACCTCGAAAAGCGGGGACGAGGACGGCGAGCGGGTCATCGCGGTCACCGCCACCGACTCCAAGTGCGAGACCTCCAAGAAGGAGATCTCCGCCGGCCACGTCGAGCTCGCCATCGAGAACAAGGGCTCCAAGGTCACCGAGGTCTACGTCCTCTTCCCCGACGACCGGGTCGTCAGCGAGCGCGAGAACATCGGCCCCGGCACCAAGCAGCGGGTCACCGCCGAGGTGAAGGCCGGCACCTACGAGATCGCCTGCAAGCCGGGCATGAAGGGCGACGGCATCCGCCAGGCCCTCAAGGTCACGGGCGGCTCCGCGGCCAAGCGCGATCCCCGTCTGGACAAGGCGGTGGCCGCCTACCGCTCCTACGCGCAGGCCCAGGCCGACGAGACGCTGCCGAAGGTCGCGACCTTCGTCGCGGCGGTCAAGGCGGGCAACCTCGAGGCCGCGAAGACGGCCTACGCGCCCTCCCGCATCGGCTGGGAGCGCACGGAGCCGGTCGCGGAGTCCTTCGGCGACATCGACCCGAAGGTCGACGTCCGCGCCGACGGCCTGGAGGCCGGCCAGAAGTGGACCGGCTGGCACCGGCT
Organism: Streptomyces sp. SAS_272; assembly: GCF_052543235.1. NCBI lineage: Bacteria > Bacillati > Actinomycetota > Actinomycetes > Kitasatosporales > Streptomycetaceae > Streptomyces > Streptomyces sp. SAS_272. The sequence goes on from NZ_JBMNDR010000016.1 coordinate 16,034, forward strand.
GGAGAAGGCCCTCTGGCAGGACAAGAAGATCGGCGCCGAGGAGAAGACCCTCGCCGACCAGCTGGTCACCGACCTGACCGACTGGCAGAAGCGGGTCGGCAAGGCCGAGATCACGCCGACCTCCATGGCCAACGGCGCCAAGGAGCTCCTCGACGAGGTCGCCACCGGCAAGGTCACCGGCGAGGAGGAGCGCTACTCGCACACCGACCTCGTCGACTTCAAGGCCAACGTCGAGGGCGCGCAGAAGTCGTACGAGCTGCTGAAGCCGGTCGCCCAGGAGAACGACCCGGCCCTGGTCACCGCGCTGGACAAGCAGTTCGCCGCGCTGAACGCGCTGCTGGACGCCTACCGGCCGAACGCCACGTCCTACGAGTTCACCTCGTACGACAAGGTCGGCGCCGCCGACCGCAAGAAGCTGTCGGACGGGGTCAACGCGCTCGCGGAGCCCCTGTCGAAGCTCGCCGCCGCCGTCGCCAAGTAACCGAACAGCATCCGAGGGGCCAGGACATGACGGAGTCGGACATCAAGGGCGCCAGCCCGACGCGACGCTCGCTGATCGGCTGGGGCGGTGCCGGGCTCGCGCTCGGCGCCGCCGCGGCGGGCGGCGCGGTCGCGATGACCCGCACCGGCAACGACGTGGACCCGGTGGCCGCCGACGCGGGCGCCGCGGTCGACTTCCACGGCGCGTACCAGGCGGGCATCGCCACGCCCGTGCAGGACCGGCTGCACTTCGCCGCGTTCGACGTGACGACCACGGACCGCGCCGAGTTCGTCCAGTTGCTGAAGGACTGGACCGAGGCGGCCCGCCGGATGACGGCCGGGAAGGCGGTCGGCGAGGGCGCGTTCGGCGGCCTTCCCGAGGCGCCGCCGGACGACACCGGCGAGGCGCTGGGCCTCAAGCCGTCCCGGCTGACCCTGACGGTCGGCTTCGGGCCCTCCCTGTTCACGAAGTTCGACCTCGCCGCCCGGCGACCGGACGCACTCGTCGACCTGCCCGCCTTCGCCGGGGACGCGCTCGACGCGGCCCGCAGCAACGGCGACCTGTGCGTCCAGGCCTGCGCGGACGATCCGCAGGTCGCCGTGCACGCGATCCGCAACCTGGCCCGGATCGGCATGGGCAAGGTCGTCATCCGCTGGTCGCAGCTCGGCTTCGGCAAGACCTCCTCCACCACGCCCGACGCGCAGACCCCGCGCAACCTGATGGGCTTCAAGGACGGCACCCGCAACATCGCGGGCACCGAGACCGACCGGCTGAAGAAGTTCGTGTGGGTCGGCGAGAAGGACGGTCCCGACTGGATGACGGGCGGCTCCTACCTCGTCGCCCGGCGCATCCGGATGCACATCGAGACCTGGGACCGCACCTCGCTGCAGGAGCAGGAGGACATCTTCGGCCGGGACAAGGGCGAAGGCGCCCCGGTCGGCAAGGCGAAGGAACACGACGAGCCGTTCCTGAAGGCGATGAAGCCCGACGCGCACGTCCGGCTCGCGCACCCCGACTCCAACCAGGGGTCGACGATCCTGCGCCGCGGCTACTCCTTCACCGACGGCACCGACGGTCTGGGCCGGCTGGAGGCGGGGCTGTTCTTCCTCGCCTACATGCGCGACGTGAGCAACGGATTCGTCCGCATCCAGCGCCACCTGGCGACCGACGCGCTCAACGAGTACATCCAGCACGTGGGTTCGGCCGTCTTCGCCGTCCCGCCGGGCGTCCGCGACAAGGACGACTGGTGGGGCCGGACGCTGTTCTCCAAGGAGGCGTAGTCCGTGTTCTCCAACTACCTGATCGGACTGCGCGAGGGCCTGGAGGCCAGCCTCGTCGTCTGCATCCTCATCGCCTACCTCGTCAAGACCGGCCGCCGGGACGCCCTGAAGCCGGTGTGGGCGGGCATCGCCGTCGCGGTGCTCATCGCGATGGCCTTCGGCTGCTTCCTCGAATTCGGCTCGCAGGAGCTGACGTTCAAGGCGCAGGAGGCGCTCGGCGGCTCCCTGTCGATCGTCGCGGTCGCGCTGGTGACATGGATGGTGTTCTGGATGCGGCGCACCGCCCGGCACCTGAAGGCGGAACTGCACGACAAGTTGGACGCGGCCCTCGCCATGGGCACCGGCGCGCTGGTCGCCACCGCGTTCCTCGCGGTCGGCCGGGAGGGCCTGGAGACGGCCCTGTTCGTGTGGACGTCCGTCCACGCGGCCGGCGACGGCACCCCGCGCCCGCTGATCGGCGCGGCGCTGGGCCTCGCGACGGCCGTCCTGCTCGGCTGGCTGTTCTACCGCGGAGCGCTGCGGATCAACCTGGCGAAGTTCTTCACCTGGACGGGCGGCATGCTCGTCGTGGTGGCCGCCGGCGTCCTCGCGTACGGCGTCCACGACCTCCAGGAGGCGGACTGGGTACCGGGTCTGACGGACAAGGCCTTCGACGTCAGCGACACGATCCCGCCCGACAGCTGGTACGGGACGCTGCTGAAGGGCGTGTTCAACTTCCAGCCCGATCCGACGGTCGTCCAGGTCACGGTGTGGCTGCTCTACCTGATCCCGACGCTCGCGCTCTTCCTCGCCCCGGTAGGGTTCGCCTCCGGGAAGGGGAGGGTGAAGTCACCTGATGAGCAGGGAACGCAGCCTGAGGACCGGGGTTCCGAGCAGGCGCAGGCTCCGAAGGCGTGACCGGTACGCGCTGACCGCGGCCTCGCTCACCGCCGTGTCGCTCCTGGCGAGCGGCTGCGTGGTGGTCCACGGGGAGCGCGAGGTGCTCCCGGGCGCCACGGCGAAGGAGGCCGCGCAGGCGGTCGACCGGTTCACGTCCGCGTACAACAAGGCGGACGCGGCGTACGACGCCTCTCTGGACGCCGAGTACACCACCGGCGCCCTCCGGGCCATCGACGCGGCGCGCCTGAAGGCGGGACGCGTCAACAACCCGAACGGCAACCCCCAGCACAAGCCGCTGGTGCTGTCGGACGTGTCGTACACGATCCCCGAGAAGGCCGGCTGGCCGCGCTGGTTCGTCGCCGACGCCAAGGGCAACAAGGGCGGCGACGCGCGCTGGCTGCTGGTGTTCACCCGCGACGCGCTGTCGCAGCCGTGGCAGGCGACGTACCTGACGCTGGTGGCGCCGGGCTCGCTGCCGAAGTTCGCGAAGGACGAGGACGGCTGGGCGCAGGCGGTGCCCGCCGACACCTCCCGGCTGACGCTCACGCCCGGGAGACTGAGCCAGGACTACACGGCGTACCTGCAGAACGGCAAAGGCCCGTTCGCGGACGGCGCTTACACCAGCGCGCTGCGCGCCACACGAGCGAAGAACGCCAGCCGGCCGGGGCTCGCGACGCAGTACATCGACGAGCGGCTCACCGAGGGCGACTACGCGCCGCTGGCGCTGCGCACCGCGGACGGCGGGGCGGTGGTGTTCTTCAGCACGCACCACTACGTGAAGCAGACGGCCGCGGCGGGCGCCGCAGTGCCCACCCCGAACCAGAGCGTGCGGGCGCTGACGACGGGTGAGATCAAGCAGTCGCTGACGATGGAGTTCGTCGCCAACGAGGTCGCGCTGGCCCCCGCGAAGGGCTCCGCCGGGGGAAAGGTGTCGCTGCTCAGCCGGCTCGAGGGGCTGACGGCCGCCAAGGGCGAATGACGCGCCGCCGCACGGCCGCGGACGGGTGGGGCGGGCCCGGCGACGGGCCCGTGGCCCGGGCGCTCAGCGGTGAACGGGCCAGGCGCCGGCGCTGTGGTCCGGGGTCTCGCCGGCGTGGCGGGCGCACGCGTCGGTGAGGATCTCCAGAAGCGTCAGCGGGTCGGGCAGCGGGTGCTCGGGGCCGCGCAGCCAGTGCACGCTCCGGCCGTCGTCGCCGGGGAGCCGGGCCGGCGGCACCAGGACGTAGGAGCCCCGGCAGTGCCAGCGCAGGCCGGGGTGCTCGTCCATGGTCTCGGGGTGGCAGTCCAGCTCGCAGGGCCACCACTCGTCCTCGTCCTCGGGGGTGCCGCGGGTGAGGGTGAAGAAGAGCAGCCGTCCGTCGTCGACGACGGCGACCGGGCCGACGTCGACGCCCGCGTCCAGCAGCCGCTCGAGGGCCGCGCGGCCGGCGTCCAGGGGCACGTCGAGGACGTCGTGCGTCATGCCGGTGGCGGTGATGAAGTTGGCCTGCGGCTGGTGCCGGGCCCAGCGCTCGATCTGGGCGCGGTCGGTGGTGGACTGCGTCTGCCAGGCGAACGACACCGGGTGCCGGGCGGGGGTCGGACAGCCGACCCGGTCGCAGGAACAGCCGTAGCCGGGGGCCGGATGCGCGGCGGGCGCGAGCGGGAGACCCGCTCCGGCGGCGGCCAGCAGCAGAGCCTCACGGCCGCCTTCGCCTGCGGCTTCCGTCGGGCCGCTCGTGCGCAGCCACTCCGACAGTTTGCCCCACAGGCCGGTCCGGCCGCCGAACTCCGCGCTCATCTGTCCCCTCGCCTCGCTGTGGTGCGGACAGCATGCCTCATGGTCCCACCATCCTGCGCATCGGGGGGCCGGAGCCGTGAATCGGGGCAGGTGGGACGCGTGGGGCCAGAGTGACCCATGTGGTGCTCGCTCACCGTGGAGCGAGGCCGTGCAGGGCGTAGTCGACGAGGGTGTCGGTGTACTCGTGGGAGATCGGGCCGGTGTGCTGCAGCCAGCGCTGGGCGAGCGGCGAGACGAAGAACTCGAGGGCGATGCGCAGGTCGACGTCGGCGCGGACCTGACCGGCCTCCTGGGCGGCGCGCAGCCGGTCCGCGTAGAGCTGGAGGGACGGCTCCAGGAGCTTCGCCGTGAACTCGCGGCCCACCTGTTCGTCGACCACTCCCTCGGCGGCCAGGGCCCGGGAGGGCGCCTCGAACCTGGGGTCCGTGAGCTGGTCGACGGTGGCCCGCAGCACTGCCTTGAGGTCGGCGGCGAGGTCCCCGGTGTCGGGGATGGCGTACGGCTCGTGCTCCGCCGCCCCCGCGTCCCGCGCGGCCTGTTCGCCGAGGTCGAGGAACGCCTCCAGCAGGACGGCGGCCTTCGACCCCCACCAGCGGTAGATGGTCTGCTTGCCGACGCCGGCCCGGGCGGCGATGCCCTCGATGGTGGTCCTCGGATAGCCGACCTCCACGACGAGGGCGAGGGCGGCTTCGTAGATCGCACGCCGTGACCGTTCGCTGCGGCGGGCGGTGTCGGGGGCCGGCTTTCCGGACTGGGTGACCATGGCTCCGACGGTACCAAGCGGGTGAGACGCTCCGTCTCGGTAGCGGTCGGGGCCGTCGGCCGGGGCCGGGGCCGTCGGCCGGCTCGGGAGCCCTGGCCCGTCCCGGGAGCGGTCGGCCGGGTTCGGGAGCCGTCAGACGTCCTCGCCGGGGTAGCGCACGCCGATCTGCTCCCGGACGGCGTCCAGGGTCCGCATGACGGCGAGGCTGCCGTCGAGCGGGACCAGCGGGGACTCGGTCTCGCCCGCCCGCAGGGCGCGCATGACCTCGCGGGCCTCGTGGCGGAACGTGGTGCGGGGTCCGTCGGCCGGGTCGGCGGCGAACTCCTCGGGGTCGTGCCCGGCGCGGTGCAGGACGATCCGGTCGGGGTGGAAGAAGCCGGCCGGGATGTCGATACGGCCGCGCGAGCCCGTCACGGAGGCGGTGGTGCCGGTGCCGCCGGAGACGGAACAGTGCAGTGCGGCGAGCGCACCGGAGTCCCAGGACAGGGCCAGCGCCGTCTGGAGGTCCACGCCCTCAGCGGACAGGACCGCCCGGGCTGCGATGCCCGACGGCTCGCCGAGCAGCAGGTGGGCGAAGGAGACCGGGTAGACGCCGAGGTCGAGGAGCGCGCCGCCGCCCTGGGCCGGGTCGCGCAGCCGGTGCGAGGGCGGGAACGGGCCCTCGAGGCCGAAGTCGGCCTGCACGGTGCGGACGTCGCCGATCGCGCCGTCGTCCACGAGGGCCTTGAGGCGGCGGACGACCGGGTTGCAGTACATCCACATGGCCTCCATGAGGAAGCGGCCGCCCGACCGGGCCAGGCCCACGAGCTCCTCGGCCTCGCGCACGTTCAGCGTGAACGCCTTCTCGCACAGCACGTTCCGGCCCGCCTCGAGGCAGAGTCCGGCGGCGACGCGGTGGGCGGCGTGCGGGGTGGCGACGTAGACGACGTCGATGTCCTCGTCGGCGGCGAGGGCGGACCAGTCGCCGTAGGCGCGGGGGATGCCGAACCGGTCGGCGAACGCCTTGGCGGAGGCCTCGGTGCGTGAGGCGACGGCCACGACCTCGGCGTCGGGCAGGTCGATCAGGTCCGCCGTGAACGCGGCGGCGATCCCGCCGGTCGCCAGGATGCCCCACCGCACCGTGTCCGTCGTCATACCGCGTCCCGCCCTCGTGCCGTCCCAGCAGTGTGTTCGAGCTGAGAGCATAGGTGGCCGAGACGTCGGAGAGGGAGGGGCGACCGTATGCCGGAGGGTGGGGCCCTGCACCGGGCGCCGGACACGGCCGTCGCGCCGTCGGTGCGGGAGCGACGCCGGACCGGACTGCTCGTCACTCTCGTCCTCGGCGGTCTGACGGCCACTCCGCCGCTGTCGATGGACATGTACCTCCCGGCGCTGCCGGGGGTCACCCGCTCGCTGCACGCGTCCGCCTCGACCGTGCAGCTCACGCTGACGGCGTGCCTGGCCGGCATGGCGCTGGGGCAGCTGGTGGTGGGGCCGATGAGCGACCGGTGGGGGCGCCGGCGTCCGCTGCTCGCGGGGCTCACGGTGTACGTCGTGGCGACCGTGCTGTGCGCGCTGGCGCCGACGGTGGAGGCGCTGGTCGGGTTCCGGCTGGTGCAGGGGCTCGCGGGCGCGGCCGGGATCGTGATCGCGCGGGCCGTGGTGCGTGATCTGTACGACGGCGTGGCGATGGCCCGCTTCTTCTCCACCCTGATGCTGATCTCCGGGGTCGCCCCGGTGGTGGCCCCGCTGATCGGCGCGCAGATCCTGCGGGGCACGGACTGGCGGGGGGTGTTCGTGCTGCTCGCGGCGGTGGGGCTGCTGCTGGCCGCGGTGGTGTGGACCAGGCTGCCGGAGACGCTGCCCGCCGCCGAGCGGCACGTGGGCGGGGTCGGCGAGGCGCTGCGGTCGATGCGCCGGCTCCTGTCCGACCCGCCCTTCACGGGCTACCTCCTCACCGGCGGTTTCACCTTCGCCGCGCTGTTCGCCTACATCTCCGCCTCGCCCTTCGTGATCCAGGAGATCTACGGCGCCTCCCCGCAGACGTTCGGTCTGCTGTTCGGCGCGAACTCGGTCGGGCTGGTGCTGATCGGCCAGGTCAACGGCAAGCTGCTGGTGGGCCGCGTGCGGCTGGACCGGGTGCTGGCCGTCGGGCTGGCGACGGTGACGGTGGCCGCGGCCGCCCTGCTGCTCCTGACGACCGGTGTCTTCGGCGAGGTCGGGCTGGCCCCGGTGGCCGTCGCGCTGTTCGTGCTGATGTCCGCGATGGGCGTCACCCTGCCGAACGCCCAGACGCTCGCCCTGCTGCGCGTGCGGCACTCCGCCGGTTCCGCCTCGGCGCTGCTGGGCACGTCGTCCTTCCTCATAGGCGCGATCGCCTCCCCGCTCGTCGGCATCGCCGGCGAGCACACCGCCGTCCCGATGGCCGTCGTCCAGTTGACGGCCGTGCTGGTGGCGGCGGCCTGTTTCACGGCGTTGTGCCGTCCCTGGCATGCACGAGCGGAGGAGGAGAGCTGAGCACACCGAGACTGCGCGTCGACACACCGGAACGGGCCGGCCTCGACCCCGAGGGGACACGGCTGCTCGTCCGCGACGTCGTGGACCTCACCGCCGGGGACCACCCGTGGGCGCCGGGCGCCGTGGTGGTCGCCGGGCGCGGCCCGGTGGTCGCGGTGCGGGAGGCCGCGGGCTGGGCGGTGCGGTACTCGGCGTACGATCCGGCCGCCGACGCGGGCGTGGAGCTGCCCGCCGGGGAGCGGGTGCCGATGACCGTGGACACGCCCTTCGACCTGGCGTCCCTCACCAAGCTGTTCACGGCGGTCGCGGCGGTACAGCAGATCGAGCGCGGCACCCTCGGCATCGACGCGCTCGTCGGCGCCTATCTGCCGGACTTCCGCGGTGCAGCCGAGCACGGTGTCACCGTCCGCCAGCTGCTCACCCACACCTCCGGGCTGCGGCCCGAACTGCCCTTGTACGACTGCGCCGGCGACGCGGAGCGGATGGCGCTGCTGCGCGCGGAGGCTCCGGCCGGCGAGCCCGGCGAGTACCTGTACTCCGACCTGAACATGCTGCTGCTCCAGCAGCTCCTGGAGCGGCTGACCGGCCGCACGCTCGACGTCCTCGTGCAGGAGGGGATCACCCGTCCGCTGGGGATGACGGCCACCGGGTTCGGCCCCCGCCCCGGCGCGGCGGCCACCGAGGACCAGCGACGGCCGTGGGCGAAGGCGGACCGGGGGATGCTGCGGGGCGTGGTGCACGACGAGAACGCGTGGGCGCTGGGCGGGGTGGCCGGTCACGCGGGGCTGTTCTCCACCGGCGACGACCTGGCGGTGTTCTGCCGGACGCTGCTCGCGGGCGGCTCGTACGGCACCGCCCGCATCCTCGGCCCCGACTTCGTGGAGCTGCTGCTGACGCCGCCGGGGCTGGGGTTCGCGGTGGACCAGCCGTGGTTCATGGGAGAGCTGGCGGGCGACGGCGCGGCCGGGCACACCGGGTTCACAGGGACGTCGCTGGTGCTGGACCCGGCGACGGACACGTTCGTGGTGCTGCTGGCGAACACGGTGCACCCGGTGCGCCGGACGCCGGACAGCTCGCCGCGGGCGCTGGCGGGGACGCGGATGGCGATGGCGGTGCGGTAGAGGTGCCTCGGGCATGCTGTACGGCGCCGGGCCGGGCAATGTCAGCCTGTCCGGCGCTTGAGGACGAGGCCCTTTCAGGGCCGAAGCGGGGGTCCGGGGGCGGCAGCCCCCGAAGAGGGCGGCACCAGCACCGGTGCCCCATAATCGCCGGGTGAACGTCTCCGCCCCCGCCGCCGAAACCCTCCGCACCGCCCTCGCGGAGCTCCTCGACGGGCTGCCGCCCCGGCAGGCCGCGCAGGCCGTCGACCGCCTCATCGCCAGCTACCGGGGCGCCACCCCCACCGACGCGCCGATCCTGCGCGACCGCGCGGACGTGGCGGCCTACGCCGCGTACCGGATGCCGGCGACCTTCGAGGCGGTGTGCTCGGCGCTGGAGGCGTTCGCGGACGCGGTCCCGAGGTGGACGCCGGGCAGCCATGTGGACGTCGGCGGCGGCACCGGCGCCGCGACCTGGGCGGTGAGCGCGGTCTGGGACGGCACGCGCCCGGTGACCGTCCTCGACTGGGCTGAGCCCGCACTGGCCCTCGGCCGTGAGATCGCCGCCGCCAACCCGGCGCTGGCGGAAGCCCGTTGGCAGCGCGCCCGGATCGGCTCGGCGCTCGCCCTGGACCCGGCGGACCTGGTCACCGTCTCCTACGTCCTCAACGAGCTGCCCGCCGCCGACCGCGCCACCCTCGTGGACGCCGCCGCGTCGGCCGCGCAGGCCGTGGTGATCGTCGAACCGGGCACCCCCGACGGCTACGCCCGCGTGATCGAGGCCCGCGACCGGCTGATCGGCGCCGGTTTCCGGGTGGCCGCCCCCTGCCCGCACAGCGCGGCCTGCCCGATCGTCCCCGGCACGGACTGGTGCCACTTCTCGGCCCGGGTCAGCCGCTCCTCCCTGCACCGCCAGGTCAAGGGCGGCTCCCTCCCCTACGAGGACGAGAAGTTCAGCTACGTCGCCGCCGCCCGCTTCCCCGTCTCCCCCGCCCCCTCCCGTGTCGTCCGCCGCCCCCAGATCCGCAAGGGCCAGGTCCTCCTCGACCTGTGCGAGCCCGAGGAGCGGCTGAGCCGCACGACGGTGACGAAGCGGCACGGGGACCTCTACCGGGCCGCCCGGGACGCCGACTGGGGGGACGCCTGGCCGCCGGCCGGCGACTGACCCGGCTGGGAGTCCTGAACCCCCTACTCGAAGAAGGACCCCGTTCTCAGCCTCTCGTAGGCGGGTTCGGCTCTCGCCCATCAGGCATCCAAGTCGGCCGCCGTCGAGGGAACTTGAGAGGTTCCGCCGGCTCACTGATCATTCGGCCTCAACCCGGAAAGTCTTCGCCGAACACCGCCGGTGGAAGTCGCGGCACCTCGGCAAGCCCTGCGCACTCGAGCCAACGGGCAATCTCCCTGCCGTGGCCCCCGGACCTGGTCGCGTGCGCGACGTTCGCACTTGCGTCAGGGTTTTCCTCGCCATTGCGGCAGGCCAAGTGCAGCGGCCAGACAGGGAACGCGCCGGGGCCGTTGTCGAACGGCGTCCAGTTCCACGGTGCACGATATTTCCACATGCGCCCCTCACTGTCAGCCACTTCATCACCGTCCTCCAGAAAAGCATACGGACGGCAGATCAATTGTGACTCGATCGGCTCTTCCCCGTCGGGATCCAGAGTGAACCCGATTTCTTCCATGTCCGGAAAAATCTTCACGCCGTGAGCGACGAGAGAAACGTACGCATTCGGACGGGGGAACCAGCCAACGTCCAGAGGTTCTGAGAATTGGGCCACGTGAACCACGTAGGCGACCGTGTCCGGGATTCCGACTTCACACACCCCTCCCCGATGAAGCGAACTGGGAGGCGTAGTCACCTGGAACGGCTCATCGCTCCAGTCCCGAGCGTCAGGAGCGAGAGGAATGGCCCGCAACCCGTTCCACTGCATCATCGATTCCGGGTCGATCTGGTTCCAAGGCCATCGAACGGAGACGTACTGAGCAGAGATATCCGCCACCACAGCCTCACGGGAAGGGCACGTGATCAGTACGACATCCCCGGTACGGGCACTCGCCAGTGCATCAGCACCGCCAGGGGTGGATTCCTTGCCCATGAAGCCGTTCCTTCTCACTGATCGATGAACGCCTTGCGCGTATTCATTACTGGATCGCAGCCCCCGCCGCAACCGCCCGCAATCTGACGACCTGATCAGGGGCATGTGTTCCGGAGCACCGGTAGATCCCATCCGGGGCAGGTGATCAGGGTCGCGAAAGAGGCTCCGAGCGGTGTACCGCTCGGAGCCCCTTCGAGTGTCTGCAAGCGGTGTCAGGTGTCCAGTCGCTCAGCGCTGTCGAGCAGGTGGCGGGAGAGCTTGGAGACTGCGCCCAGCACCTCGACGCCCAAAAGGCGTCCCTCGTCGTCGAAGTCGAGGTTGATCATGCCCGCTTCGACGGGATCACACAGGTACGTGCGCGCCACCTGCGAATGAGCCTGCGGATCGCCGAGGTACACGTAGGCCGCATCCGCCTTCGCGTCAAAGGTGACTTTCAAATCCGTCATCTGTGACCGCCTCCCTGAATACGTGCAATGTAGTCCCTCCCGACGTTGGCTATCACCGTATTGATGTTTCCATCGATGGTTTTGGCGATGAACACCTTGGACGCGGGATCGCAGTAGCCAATCTTGTGCTGGCCCTCGTGGCTGTAGGAGAAGGGCGTCCGAGCGAGAACCTAGCGTGGTGTCGCCGGTCTTGACCTTCTCGATCGGCTTGGTGGCGCCCTCGGCCATGAGGATCTTGGTGCCGGGAACGAAACTGCTGCACGTCCCGCCGCTCTCGCCTCCACCGGAACCGCCTTCGGCCCTGCCCGAGCCGCCGCTGCCGCTGGAGCCGCCGTTGCTCTTGGAGGAGCCGCCGGGCTTGGAGCCTCAGCCGCCGCTGCTGCAAGGCAGCCGGGGACACGGCCTGGGGAGACGCCCGGCCGCCCGACCGGGGGCTGAGTCCGCGCACAACGGGCGCTGCCCACCGGAATTGATCCGATGGGCAGCGCTGTACTCAGACGGCTAGGCGTCCTGGGGCCCCTGCTCGAAGAAGGACCCCGTTCTCAGCCTCTCGTAGGCGGGTTCGGCTCTCGCCATCCAGGCATCGACGTCAGCCGCCATCGAGGGGAACTTCTCCTTGAGAGGTTCCGCCAGCTCACTGATCTCCTCCCACGAGTCGGCCAGGTACGTCTCGCTCTCCAGGCCGATCGCGACGGCCGCCCGGAACTGATCGTCCGACTTCAGCCACCGCCTCCCCACCTCGATGATCTGCGCCACGTCAGCGGCGTCGATGATCCACGACATGGAGAGCAGCTGCTCGGAGACGAACCCGGGAGTCACGTTCGCAGCCCGGTGCTCGACAAGGAAGTCCATGACGTCCTCGACCTTCACTGTCACAACCTTCGGTAGACGCGCCACTCATAGGGAGTCTGGATCGGATCGATGGCCCCGCCGTCGGCACGCCTCATCGTTCCGAACATGTGCTCAGGATGGATCCCGGTTCCGCGTTCGACCAGTTCGAAACCTGCTTCCCTGATGGCTTCCTCGCTGGCCTTTCTGAACTTGTTCGCCCTCGCGGCCGACACGATCAACGTCCCGCCTCTCTGCATGACGCGCGCGGTCTCCGCGTTCACCGGGTTGAACCCGTACGGGTTGACGGCATGAACGGTACTGAACGTTCCGTCGTCGAACGGCAGATTGGTGGCGTCGGCCTGCATGACGTCGGGGTGGCCCGGATTGAGGTCCACGTTGGTGGCGTCAGGCATCGGATTGTCGCCGGCGCCCAGATTGAGCGTGCGATCCCCGTCCCCGCCGTCGGCCTTGCCCGAGCCGCCGCTGCCGCTGGAGCCGCCGTTGCTCTTGGAGGAGCCGCCGGCCGAGCCGCCGGGCTTGGAGCCGCCCGCCTTGGCTCCGCCGCCCTTTCCGCCGCCGCCGCCGTGGGACGAGACCTTCGGGGCTGCCTTGGACTGGGCCTGCTTCTGAACTCGGTTGCCGGTCTTCTTGGCTGCGGCCGCCGCTCTGTCGGCTGTTCGTTTGGCTGCTTCGGCGGCTTTCTTCTTCGCTCTCTGCGCCGCCAGTTTCTTGGCTCGCTCGATCGCGAGTTTCTTCGCTCTCAGCGCCGCGGCCTCGGCGGCCTTCGCCGCCTTCAGGACGAGCTCGGCGGCCTTCTTCGCCGCTCTGAACGACTCGATCGCCTTGATCGTGCGGTTGACCGCCTTGATGACGGACGGGATCTTGCCGAGCTTCGTCCACGGGATCGCGTCGACGGCGATGCTGACACAGGACCACATGTCACCGCCGAAGCACGCCATCGCGTCGTTGATGCCGATGAAGTCCTTCAGCGTCTCCCACGCCACGGCCAGGATCACCGAGGTCAGGGACTTGCCCATCATCGACTGGGCCTGGGCGACCTGCGCCGCCGACAGACCCGCGCCCGCCAGTGCCGCGGCCCGCTCGGAGGCGGACAGCGAGATGGCCAGACCCGTCGGGTCGGACATCGTCACCGGGTTGTTGTGCGCGTAGGCATAGCCGTTGGACTGCAGGACGTCGTTGAGGTCCAGGACCGGGTCGGCGGACAGGAAGCGTCCGACCACCGGGTCGTAGAGGCGGGCGCCCAGCGGCTGGTAGCCGGAGGCGTCGTCCTCGGTGGCGCCGAGGAATCCGGCGTGGGTCTGCAGGTTGACGCCGGCCGTGCCGGCGCCGCGCTGGTTGCCGAACGGGTCCTGCTTGCGGATCCGCACGGGCATCTCGCCGCTCATGGCGATCTCGGCGTAGGTGCTGCCCTGGTGGTCGGTCGTCAGCGCGACCAGGTTCTCGGCGCCGTTGCCGTAGGCGTAGCGCATGACCGCTCCACCCGGGGCGGAGTAGGTGCGCTGGGTGTTGACCAGGACGCCGCCCTTCTGGACGGTGATCTCGGTCTCGCCCAGATGCAGCGTGGCCTGCTTGCCCTTGATCGTCAGCAGGCGGGCGCCGTCGGGGCCGTAGATGTGACGGGTGTCGTTCTGCGGCGTCCACTGCTGCTCGGCCTTGGCGGCGTCGCAGGCGGCCAGCACGATCGGGGTGGAGGTCGCCGAGTTCGCGCCCTGCACCGCCAGGCACAGGTTCGACGCGGCGTGGATGAGCTGGCCGGAGGCGTTCCGCTTGAGCTCCTGGGCGGCCGAGCCGTTGCACTTCTGCACCTGGACCGCGGACCCGGCCGTGTTGGCGGCCGGCTGAACGCACCAGTTGTCGTAGACGCCCAGCGTGCCCCGGTCGCGGTCGGTCTGTGTCGTGCCCGGGGTGGGGGTGAAGCGCCAGTTCTGTGCCTCTGACGCGTTGCAGGGGTACAGCTGGATCGCCGTCGCGGCGACCGCGACGCCGCCCTTGAGGTCGAGGCACTTGTCGGCGAGGCCCACGTACGGGGTCTTGCCGCCGGCGCCCTGGCCGGTGATGCGGTCGACCTGGCCGTCGTAGGTCCAGGACAGCGACTGCTTGTCGCCGTTCTCGACGGAGGTGACGGTCTTGGTCTCGCCGGTGAGCTCGTACAGACGCTCCGCCTCCGCCTTGACCTGTGCGCCGGCCGGCGTGGTGTAGGTCTTCGACACCTTGGTCAGCGTGTGCGGCTGGGTGCTGTCGGCCTTGCCGTAGGCGTAGGTGGTCGTGGCGTCCTTGGCGGCGGCGCCGGTGAGGTCCTTCTCGGTCAGCTTCTTGCGGTTGCCGAGCAGGTCGTACTCGTACTCCTGCCAGTAGCCGGAGTTGTCCTTGCCGGCGGCGACGTTGAGCGTGCCGTCGCTGTTCTTCGGCGCGGTGCAGGCGCTCTGGTCCTTGGAGGTCCAGGCCGACTTCAGCTGGCCCAGCGGGTCATAGGCGAAGCACTGCCGCTCCTCGATGCCGAGAGAGCCCTCCTTGACGGAGGTGACGTTGCCGGACGGGTCGTAGGTGTACGACCGGTCGGAGACCAGCCAGGGGTTGTTCGGGTTCTGGCCGACCAGGGAGGTGTCCCCGTGCTTCTCGCGGAAGACCGACTGCTGCTTGAGCTCGCCGCTGGACTCGTCGAACGTGTTCTGCGTCCAGACCCGGTAGGGCTGGGCGCCCAGCGTGGAGCGCAGCACCTGGCCGTAGGGGTCGTAGACCGTCTCCGAGCCGTACCAGTCCTTGCCGGAGATGGAGAGCGGCTTGCCGTCCTTGTTGTAGCGGACGACGAGCTTCTCCTCGGCGAACCTGCCGGCCTTCGGCAGCGTCGACTCCTCCAGCACTCCGTCGTCGCTGTACTTGTAGGAGTACTTGTAGGAGGTGTCCAGGCCCCAGGTGTCCTTGACGGACTGCGGCAGGGTCAGGGTGGTCGAGGTCGGCTGGTAGTCCTTGCCGTAGCCGTCGACCTGCTGGGTGTACGCCTCGTCGTCGGTGTAGCGGGTCGCGGTGAAGGGCATGCCCTTGCCGCCGGGCGCCAGGTCGTAGGTGAAGCCGGCCAGGAGCGGGCCGTCCGCGGTGTTCAGGTGCTGTTCGGTGGGCCGGGACAGCAGGTCGTAGTCGTTCCAGACGTCGATGCCGCGGGCGTTCTTGGTGTGGAGCACGCGGTCGTACTTGTCGTACCACGTCGACGTGGTGCCCGTGTCGGGGTCGGTGGCGGTCGTCTGACGGCCGCGGTTGTCGTAGGTCCACGTCCACGGGTGCGTGCTGTCGACGGTCTGGTACGCCATCACCATCTGGCCGCGCGTGTCGTAGTCGTACTTCATCGACGTGAAGCCGCCGGGCGCGTCCGGGTTGAACGTGTCCACCCGCTTGGTGCGGCCGAGGGCGTCGGTGTAGACGCGGTAGTCGGAGGTGCCCTGCGGGTTGTCGACCTTGGACCAGTCCAGGCCGTACTCGTAGCGGGTGGCCCGCGCCGGGACCGGCTCCGACTTGGACTCGCCGGTCAGCGGGTCCGCGACCTTGAGGACCGGCATCTCCTCCAGCACACGGCCGGAACCGTCGTAGGAGTAGCGCGTGATGTTCGGGACGGCCGTGTCGCTGACCGGGGTGAACAGCTCGCCCGGCTTGGCCTCGTGGGTCAGGTACGCGTTGTTGGTCTGCCACACCTCACCGGAGCTGTTGTACAGCGTGTCGGTGATGAGGTGGCCGCCGCCGTCCGCCTCCTCCTGCGTCTGGCGCTCGCGGCCGAGGCCGTCGTAGAGGGTGACGGAGGTCTCGATGCGGTCGTCGAAGCCGCGCGAGAAGGTGGTGACGTACGAGGGCTTGCGGTCCTCGTCCTTCTTGTACTCCGGGATCGTGTAGACGGCCCGGAAGTCCGGCACGGCCGAGTCGGAGGGCACCCGGTCCGCCGCCCAGGCCTTCAGGAGCCGGCCCAGCGGGTCGAACTCGGCCTGCGTCACGTGATTGTTGGCGTCGGTCGTCTTCAGGGTCGTGCCGCGGCCCGGTTCGACGTCACGCGTCTCGGTGTGGCCGACGGCGTTGGACTGGACGACCTGGAAGACCTGTCCGAAGTCCGGCTTGTAGGTGAGGGTGCCGGCGGTCTTGTAGTCGCGGTCGGTCATCCGGGTGACCCGGCCTACGTCGTCGAACTCCGTGGTGCCGTTGGTCTGCCAGCCGGTTCCGGCGCCGTTGAGCGACCAGGACTCGCTGGCCTCGCCGAGGGCGCCGGAGCTCAGGGCGGCGCCGTAGGCCTGCCCGTCGTAGGCGGTCCGGGTGCCGCCGGTGAGCGTGGACAGGTCGGCGAAGTCGGCGGCCGCGCAGGTGGTCGGGGAGACCAGGACCTGCTTGGACAGGCCGATGAGGTTCTTGGCGGTCTGGTGGACGTACTCGGACCTGGTGCAGGACTCGTCACCGGTCTTGCCGGTGTCGCCGAGCGACTCCACCAGGGTGGGCAGACCGTACGTCGGCTCGTAGGTGGTGTTCGTCCTGACGACCCGCTCGGTGCGGGTGTCGTCGCTGTTGGTGCCGGAGGACTTGGTGTACGCGATCTCGGTGGGCTCGGTGACGCGCCAGGCGTACAGCGGGTCCAGGCCGTCGTCGCGGTTGCGGTGGGCCAGTTCGGTGGCGACCGGAACGGTGACGCTGCGCGAGACCCAGTCGGTGTCGGCGGCGTTCGCCTCGTCGTAGTCGAGTTCCTCGGCGATGCGGCCGGCGAACGCCTCACGGTCCTTGGCGATCTCGACCCCGGCGATGTCCTTCATCGACACGGTGTCGCCCATGCCGCGGAAGTAGCGGGTGACGGCCTTGGAGCGCTTGGAGTTGATGTCGGGGTTGTCCGCGCCCGTGATCACCGTGGTCTGCTCGACCCCGGCGAACTGCGAGTACGTGCGAGTGGACTTCTTGGTGAACTCGCCGTCGGCGAGCTTCCAGCCCGGGTTCTTGTACTCGTACGCCGTCTTCGTCGCGAACGCGCCGTCGACGTTGGGCAGCTCCTCGATGGAGTCCACCACGTACTTGTGGAACCAGTCGATGTCCTCGACCTCCGGGTCCGGAGACCAGAAGCTCGGGTAGCACAGCCGGGTGTTGGCCTTCAGGCCCGCCTTGTCCGTCTTGCCCGGCAGGCCCGTGCCGGTGGCGCAGTCGCCCGCGGCCGGCTTGTAGGTGACGACGGTCTCGCCGCCGTACTCGTTGATGACACGCCCGATCCGAGGCCGCGAGAACCCCGGACGCGGGTCGTTCGGACGCATCACCCGGTTCGGCATGTCCTCGGCGTTGGACTCGAAGCGCACCGCGTTGAGGGCGGCGCTCCTGCCGTCGCGGTCGTAGCCGGTGCGCCGGACGGACTCCAGCCACAGAGCGGTGTTCGGGCTCGGACCGGCCTTGAAGACCGGGAAGTTCTGCGTGAGGGCGTGCTTGTCCACCAGCTGACGCGCGGTGGTCGACGTCTTGCGCTGCGCCTCGGTGGTGATCTCCGTCAGACGCTTACGGCTCCAGAACGACGGACCCGCGTTCCAGCACTTCGTCTTGTACGTCGTGGTGACCTGCTTGCAGTTCAGGTCGGCCGGAGTGTCGTACCAGATGCGGTACTTGCCCGGGTCCTTGTCCTCGAAGTTCGCGTCCGAGCACGCCAGACCCCCCTCGGGCAGGCAGCGCTCCTCGACCTTGAACCGGACGGAGGCCGGAGCGGTCGCCGAGAACAAGGTGCCGGCGCGCTGACCGTAGTCGATGTGGTCCAGCCAGCCGTCGCGGTCGTAGGCCACCGGCTTCTTGAAGTCGAAGTTGCGCGCGTAGTAGTTCTGCGCCTTCTGCCACCACAACGACATCGCGTTGCCGTGGACGTCCTCGACGTAGTCCAGGTTCCAGCGCCAGCCCTGCGTGCAGGCCGACGCCTTCCAGTCGCCCGCCTTGTAGCAGTCCTCGCCGTCGTGGTTGCCGTACACCGGCACCGTCAGCGTCGAGTTCGTCACCGACTGACCCGAGCTCCAGCCCGGCAGCCTGTTCCTGCCGAAGTGGTACTTCGTCCCGTCACGCGTCGTGACGATCCAGTACTCGCCGTTGTACGCGCGGTTGCCCGACGAATCGTCCTGCACCCGCTGGATCCGCGAACCGTCCCCGTTGGCCGTCAGCCAGGTGCCCCGGTCCTTGTCCCAGACCAGCTCGGTCGTCATCCCGCCGAGCGACAGCGTCGCGTTGTCCGAGCCCCAGCACAGATCCGCGGTGCGGTGCGTCTTGTTGTTGGAGCCCTCCTTCTTGGAGTCCTCACGGCAGTTGGCGTACGTCCGGGTGATCGAACCCGGGTTGTAGTCCCAGCCGTCGCCGATCCAGGAAGCCTGGTTGTTCGTCGCCGACGTGCGCCCGTCGACCGACTGCGACGAGTAGCCCAGCGACACCTTCGGCATCAGACCGCCGGCGGTCTCCGGCACCTGCACGTCATAGGAGTACGTGAACGCACCCGACGACGAGCCCGCCGCCCACGCCCCGGACGACAGCAGCGGCGAGGCGGTGAAGTCGCCGGAGGCCGAGGCCCCGGTGTCCATCGCACCGACCACCTGCGGACCGGAGGCGTCCACCGCCGGCAGCGCGTCGCCGGCGCGGAACGACGCCGTGCGCGCCGAGGCCCCGGACGTCGTCGAGCCGGCGTTCCCGCCCAGCAGACCCGAGACCGGAACCGAGCCGCTGAGAACCTTGCGGGTCGCGGACTTCTTCGCCGCGGTCGTCCTGGTCGGCGCCTCCTTGGCGGGGACGACCTCGACCGAGCTGCGCAGCCGCTGGGGCTGCTTCTCCGTCGTGCCCGACATCGTCGTCACACCGGCGTCCGGAGCGCAGTCACCTGTGTCCGGCGCGTCCATGACGCAGCTCGGCAGCAGCACCAGACCGAAGCGCTCGGCGGCCTGCGGGCCGTAGAGGTCGGCGAAGCCGGTCGTGTCGACGTCGATCGCGATCTGCGCGGCCGGATCGACATCGGCCGGTGGCGTGATCTTCATGATCATGCCGGACACGTTCGCGTCCTGCGACGCGCTCGGCGCTGCCAGGTCGACCTTCCACGTGCCGTCGAGCGCGGCCGGATCGCCGCCCTCGGGCACGCCCAACGCGATCGGCAGATCCTCGACGGGAACCGTCGTGCCGGGCGCGGTGTCCGCCTTCAGCGTCGCGACGCCCGTGTCCCCCGCCCACGGCGTCACCGCGGTCGGCGCATACGGGTCGATGGGGATCTCGGGCGCGGTGGTGAGGTTCTTCTCCGCCTCCTCGTCCGCCGGCAGCGCCGTGCTCTCCGGCAGCTCGGGAAGCTTGACCTCCTCACGCGTCATGCCGGGGCCCGGTATCGCCCACGCCTGCGCGCTCAGACTGCTGACCAGCAAGGCAGAGGACAAAAGAAGGACGGTCGCCACACGGCTCTGCCGGCGGCGCCGTCGTTGTGACTCCGTCCTGACCGGGCGAGACCGCCCCAGCCACGACGGCGGACTTTTAGCACGCATACGCGTCGACCCCACCAAAGCATGCAAAAAAAACGACAGAGGAGTCCCAAACCTTCTGTCATGCCCCCCGCATCATTCAAGATCCGTCACCGGGGGCTCCCGGAGCGTGATGTGATCCGCCTCACGGGACGAGAGTTGACTGATCGTCACCTAAAGGGATAAGTCGGCAAGATCGCGATTACCCGCACCTTTGACCGCACTTTCGGTGATCGAAAGCCGCAAATGGTTGCACGGTCAAGTGCCGGTCAAGCACTCACCATCACATCATCACGACTTCATAAAATCCTTATACGTGGATTTGCTGCGCGGTTCGTGTGAGGGTGTGCGCGCCCATGCCCCGCGGCCAGCCGACCGGGGCTGTTTGTGCTGTCCCTATCCGCCTGGTCCACACGGGAGTAGACGCCGCCGTGTCCGCGCCGCCTCGTTTCCTCAGCCCCTTCGTGCGCACGCGCACCAGGCTGGCTCTCACCCTCGGCCTCGTACTGGCCGCTCTCACCGCCGCGCTGTTGCCGTGGTGGCACCCTGACGATCCCTCACCGCCTGATGCCCGCAAGGCGTCCGACGCCCGGCAGGCCGGCCTCGGCCCGCGCGACGAGAGCGCCGCCCAGGCCGAGGCCCGGCGCACCCGCAAGCCGGTCCTCGTCGACACCGCCACCACCGCCACCTCCCAGACCTGGGCGCAGCCGGACGGCCGGCTGCGCATGAAGATCACCGCCACGGCGACACGGGCGAAGACCGCGAACGGCACATGGGCGGCGATCGACAACCGGCTGCGGCGGGTGCAGAACGCCTCCCATGGCCTGGGCGTCCAGCCGGTCAACCCCGCCCAGCCGGTCCGCTTCTCCAGCGGCGCCCCCGGCAAGGGCGCCGACCGCGCCGACCGCTCCTTCGCGCGCTCGCCGCTGACCGACGGCCCGCAGGCGCAGGAGACGGTGCTGGCCGAGGTGGACGTCGCCGGGCACACCGTCGCCTACACCTGGCCCGGTCCGCTGCCCGAGCCGGTGCTCGACGGTCCTCGCGCCCTGTACTCCGAGGTGCTGCCGGGCGTCGACCTGCTCCTGGTCGCCCGGGAAGAGGGCGGCTTCGCCCAGCTCCTGATCGTCAAGAACAAGGAGGCCGCGCAGAGCAAGGCGCTGGCCACCGTGGCCTACGGGCTGCGCTCGAAGACGGCCGTCTTCCGCCACGACGCGAGCGCCAGCCGCATCGCGGTGCAGGACGGCTCCGGCCAGGAGATCGGCTCCATCGCGACGCCGTTCGCCTGGGACTCCAGCGGCCGCGACCCCGAGCTCGACGCGGGACAAGGCACGCCGCGCACCTCGGTCGCCACGCCGGCCGACGTGCTGAAGCTGTCCGGCCTGAGCGGCGTCGAGCCCGGCGCGCACAGCGCCCCGATGCCCATGCAGCTCGCCGGCGACGGCACCGGCGCCGCCCGCCTCGACCTGCACGCCGCACAGACCGGCCTGTTCGCCGACCCGGACGTGAAGTACCCGGTGTTCGTCGACCCGCCGCTCAAGACCGGCTGGGCGGGGTGGACCGTGGCCTACAAGCCGTACCCCAACACCAGCTTCTGGAACGGCACCAACTTCTCCTCCGGCACCTCCGACGCCCGCGTCGGCCACGAGAACGACACCGGCGGCACCGCCCGCTCGTTCTGGCGGATGAAGTACGACGCCGGCCTCAAGGGCGCGGCCATCACCAGCGCCACCTTCAAGGTGCTCAACAACCACTCCTGGTCCTGCACCGACCGCGAGTTCCAGCTCTGGACGACCGGCGCGATCTCCTCCGGCACCACCTGGAACAAGCAGCCGAGCTGGTCCAGCGAGATCCAGCGCAAGTCCTTCGCACACGGCTGGTCCTCCAGCTCCTGCCCCGACGAATACGAAGCGTTCAACGTCAAGACCGCCGCCCAGAAGGCCGCCGACGGCGGCGCGTCGAGCCTCACCCTCGGCATGCGCGCCACCAGCGAGAGCGACACCCAGACCTGGCGCAAGTTCCAGGCGACCAGCGCCACCCTCGAAGTCGCCTACAACCGGCCGCCCGCCACCCCCTCCAGCGTCTCCAGCGTCCCCGGCGGCACCTGCAACACCACCACGGCCGGCGCCACCGTCGGCAAGACCAACCTGGTCCTGTCGGCGAAGTCCACCGACCCGGACGGAAACCTCAAGGGCCTGCGCTTCCGGTTCTGGAAGGACGGCGCGGCCACCCCGGCCGGCACCCTCGTCACCAGCCTGAGCAGCGGCAAGGGCAGCCTGACGATCGCCTCCAGCACCCTCGTCGACAAGGGCGTCTACCACTGGGACGTGCGCGCCGAGGACAGCAACTCCCCGACCGCGGTGTCCGCCTACTACCCGACCAGCGGCAACCGCTGCACCGTCACCGTCGACGGCTCCGGCCCGCCGCCGCCCACCGTGGACAGCGACACCTTCCCCGAGGCCACGCCCGACGCGCAGACCTGGGCGTCGGTCAAGTTCGGCACGACCGGGGCCGTCACCTTCACCTCCGAGGGCGCGTCCAAGTTCCGCTGGTCCGTCGAGGGCAACAACCCCGCCGACCTGCCCGCCACGGGCGGCACGGCGACCCTGCCCGCGTTCGCCCCGGCCCACGCCGGGCCCAACACCCTCCAGGTCTACGCCTACGACTCCACCGGCAACCCCAGCAAGCGCACCGACTACACCTTCTTCATGCCCCCGCGGGACAACGCCGACGGCCGGATGGACACCGGCGGCGACAACATCCCCGACCTGCTGATCGTCAACGCCGAGGGCAACCTGCGCACCTGCGTCGGCGGTGAGAACGGCGACCTGTACAACTGCCTCGCCGCCTCCTACGGCGCCGACAGGCAGCCGGACCCGCAGGGCCACTGGTTCGACCCGGCCACCGGCAAGGCTGCCCTGATCGCCCACTACCAGGACACCTACCCCGGCGACGGCTCGACCGACCTGTTCGCGGTCTCCCCCGCCGGCGACTTCTGGCTCTACCCCGGCGACGGCTACGGCAGCTTCGACGTCACCCGGCGCATCGACATCCGCCTGCCCGCGAACGCGCCCGCGCCCTCGACCTGGACCCAGATCAAGGCCGTCGGCGACATCACCGGCGACAAGCTGCCCGACCTCGTCCTGCGGTCCGGCGCCCAGTTCTGGACGCTCTCCGGCTACACCGGCGCCACCTTCCACACGGCCACCCTCATGAACTCCGACGCCTGGGCCCGCCGCGACATCGTCAACGTCGCCGACATCAGCGGCGACAACACGCCCGACCTGCTGTGGCGCAACCTCGACAACGGCACCATGTCCCTCCGCCACGGCAAGCCCGGCGCCGTCGCCGGCAGCGTCGACCTGGCGTCCCTCAAGGTGGCCGCCGATTCCGGCACCGGCAAGGACGAGCCGTACGGCACCAGTTGGACCGACGCCAACGTGCCCACCGCCATCGGTATCCCCGACGTCAACAAGGACGGCATCCCCGACATCTGGGCCCGCCTCGCCTCCGACGGCTACACCCGCATCTACAACCCCTCCCGCACCAACACCAACCCGGCCGTCAAGGTCGTCCTGGCAAACAACTGGAACACGGTCAAGGCCTTCGGCTGAGCGGTCCTCCGGTTGGACCGTCCTTCGGCTGGACCGTCCTTCGGCTGAGCCGTCCTCCGCCGGCCCCGACTCCCTCCGTACGGGGGAGCCGGGGCCGGGTCGTTTCCCGTGCTCACCCGCGGTGCAGGGCGCAGCCGTCGACGGGGGCGGTCCCCAGGGGCTTCCGGGCGTCTCCCGTACGCTGCGGGGCCATGGACGCGAAGAACACGAGGATCGCGGTGGTGACCGGCGCAGGCTCCGGCGTCGGGCGGGCGGTGGCCGGCGAACTGCTGCGCGCGGGCTGGTCGGTGGCGTTGGCGGGACGGCGCGTCGAAGCCCTGGAGGAGACCGCCGCGCTGACGCCGCAGGGCACGAGTCTCGCCGTACGGACGGACGTCTCGCGCCCGCGGGACGTGACAGACCTCTTCGCCGCCGTGCGCGAGCGGTTCGGGCGGCTGGACCTGCTGTTCAACAACGCGGGCACGTTCGGTCCGGGCGGTGTGCCGTTCGAGGACCTGCCCTACGACGCCTGGCGGCACGTCGTGGACACCAACCTCAACGGGGCGTTCCTGTGCGCGCAGGCGGCGTACCGGCAGATGAAGGAGCAGCGCCCGCAGGGCGGCCGCATCATCAACAACGGCTCGGTCTCGGCGCACACGCCGCGTCCGCTGTCCGCGCCGTACACGGCGACCAAGCACGCCCTCACCGGCCTGACCAAGTCCCTCTCGCTGGACGGCCGGGCTTACGGCATCGCCGTCGGACAGATCGACATCGGCAACGCGGCGACGGAGATGACGGCGCGGATGGGGACGGGCGCGTTGCAGGCGAACGGTGAGATCGCGCCCGAGCCGGTGATGGACGTCGCCGACGTGGCCCGCACGGTGCGGCACATGGCGGAGCTGCCGCTGGAGGCCAACGTGCAGTTCGCGACGGTGCTCGCGACGGCGATGCCCTACGTGGGACGGGGCTGAACGGCGTCCTGACGCCTCCCACGGATCGTCAACTCCTCAACCTGCACAATCGGAATTTCTCGGTCCGCACCATTGCGGCCGGTGGCGGACCTATGCTCAACTCTTCTGCACGGAAACTTCACACTTGGCACACGAAGGTTCCGCGCCGAAGGACCGAAGGACCGACGAGCCATCCCGAGGGGGGAGGGCAGCCGTCCCATGGCACCGGGTGGGGGTGGACCTCGCCGGGACCGCGAGGTACGCACCGGTGCCGTGGGACGGCTGCCACACCGTCAACTGTCCGGCGGGGCCTGCCGGGTGCGCCGTCTGCGCAGCGCGTACGCCCCGCCCGCCGCGAGCGCCACCGCTCCCCCGGCCCCGCCGAGCATCCCCCAGCCGTTCGGCCCGCCGCCCGCCGACGAAGCCTGCCGCACCCCTGGATACGGCGGCGCCGCCGCGGCCGTCGCCTTCTTCCCGCCCTCGCTCAACGCCTCGACGAGCGTCCCCACCGGCCGCGCCGAACTCCCCTGCGCGAAGCCCCAGTCGAGCAGCGCGGCCGTCTCCTCGTAGACGGCGTTGTGGCCGCTCTCGGGATGCAGCACGGTGACGATCAGCGTGCGGCCGGCCCGGGTCGCGGCGCCGGCGAAGGTGTTGCCCGCGTTGCTGGTGAAGCCGTTCTTCACGCCGATCAGACCCGGGTACGGCGTCACCCCCGAGGCCCCCGACAGCAGCCGGTCGGTGTTCTCGATCACGCGGGTCCGCCCGCCTTCGTCCGGGAAGCGGGCGGTCCTGGTGGCGCAGTAGGCGCGGAAGCCGGCGTCGCGCAGGCCGTGCCGGGCGAACAGAGCGAGGTCGTAGGCGGAGGACAACTGGCCCGGCTGGTCGTACCCGTCGGGGCTCACGACGTGGGTGTCCAGCGCCTGGAGGTCGGCCGCCCTCGCCTGCATCTCGGCGACCGTCTTCGCGACCCCGCCGTTCATCCGGGCGAGCACCTGCACGGCGTCGTTGCCCGAGCGCAGGAAGACGCCCAGCCACAGCTGTTCGACGGTGTACGTGACGCCGGCCCGGACTCCGACGAGGCTGGAACCGGACGGCACGCCGGCCAGGTCCGCGTCGGTCACGGTGCGCCGCTCGCTGCGCGCGAACCTGTCCAGCAGGGTGTCCGCGAACAGCATCTTCAGCGTGGACGCGGGCGCGAGGCGCTGATGCGCGCGGTACGCGGCGAGCACCTCTCCGCTGTCGCGGTCGGCGACCAGCCAGGCGCGGGCCGTCAGCTTCCTCGGCAGTGCGGCGGCTCCCGCGCCGGCCTGGACGCCGCCGGCGGCCAGCCGGGCCCCGCCGACCACACCGTGCGTCGCCGCGGCGGCCGGCGCAGCGAGGAGCGGCACGGCGGCGAGGGGCGCGGCGGCCGCTGCCGTCAGCAGGGAACGCCGGGAGAGGGGCGCGGCCGACGGCGAGGCTGACGGCTGGTGCGGGTGCTGGTGCGGGGACCGCTGCGAGGGCTGGTGCTGCGGAGGCTGCTGCAGGAACCGCTGCGAGGGCTGGTGCTGCGGAGGCTGGTGCGGGGAGGGGCCCGGGAATGCGTGCACTGCGGGACCGTACACGCATTCTCGGTCCGTGTTCGTCCTTCGGGTCCTTCGGGTCCTTCGCCCGGAGGGGCGCGAGAACTTCCGCGTCCTACGCCTGGCCGTTCTACGGGCCGGCCTCACCCCGCGGCCCGGACCCCGCCACCCGAACGGCGTGCAGGACGGGCCGGACGGGTGTGAGAGGTGCGACGGTGGAAACGCGTGGGGGTGTTCCTGTCGTTGTTCCCGCTGCCTCTCAGGGAGTCACCGTGACCTGTTACGACCGACGTGACCTCGGCCTGCTGCTGCTCCGGCTGGGCACCGGCGGAGTGCTGGCGGCCCATGGCGCGCAGAAGCTGTTCGGCTGGTTCGGCGGACACGGCCTGGAGGGGACCGGCCAGTTCATGGAGTCCGTCGGCTACGCCCCGGGCAAGGCGAGCGCCACCGCGGCGGGCCTGGCGGAGGCCGGCGGCGGCACTCTGCTGGCGCTGGGCCTCGCCACCCCGGCGGCCGGCGCGGCAGCCGCGGGCGCGATGGCGGGTGCGTCCGCCGTCCACACGCCCAACGGCTTCTTCGCGGCGAGCGGCGGCTACGAGCACGCCGCCTCCCTGGGCCTGGCCGCCGCGGGCCTCGCCGTCGCCGGCCCCGGCCGGCTCTCCCTCGACCACGCCCTCGGGCACACCGTCGACCGCAGCTGGATGGTTCCGACCGCGCTCGGCGTGACGGCGGCGGTCACGGCAGTGGTCGTGGGCCTGCGCAACCAGCGGCTGCGCAAGCGGGAGGAGGGCGAGCAGGAGGCGCTGTTCGAGGATTAGGGCGCCCCGGCCCGGGCGGCGGCCGCAGCTTGAGAAGCTGCGCCCATGAGCACCGACCCGCTGCCCCGGACCCAGCCCGGTTCCACGTCCCCGCTCACCCCCGCCTCCCCGCCCGACCCCGGGTCCTCGTCCCTGCGCGAACCCGGTTCCCCGTCCCCGACCGATCCCGCCTCCCTGCCCGAACCCGGTTCCCCGTCCCCGACCGATCCCGCCACCCTGCCCGAACCCGGTTCCCCGTCCCCGACCGATCCCGCCTCCCTGCCCGAACCCGGTTCCCCGTCCCCGCCGACCGGTGACCCGGCCGAGCTCTGGGCCACTGTCGACGCCCTCCGTGGCTGGCTCGACGCCGGGCGCGTACACGACGGCCTCGACGGACTGCTGTTGCGCGTGCTGAAGCTGTCGGAGGAGGTCGGCGAGGTCGCCCAGGCGGTCATCGGCGCGACGGGGCAGAACCCGCGCAAGGGCGTCACCCACACCTGGGACGACGTCCAGAGCGAGCTGTGCGATGTGATCATCACGGCGCTGGTCGCCCTGCGCACCCTGACACCTCACGCGCAGGAGGTGTTCGCGGCACATCTGGCGCGGGTGGCGAAGCGGTCCCTCGGCGGCGCGGGCGGTCGCTCGGCGTGACCGACGCGACGACCGCGCGCAGACCGACGACGTCCCGGCGTCCGAGACGCTGACGACGCGTCTGGCGGTCCTCGGGCCACGCCCCCCCCACACACCTACAGCAACGGCAACGGCAACGGCCGGGGCGACGGCCACGGCGACGGCGACGGCGACGGCGACGGCGACGGCGACGGCGACGGCGACGGCGGGAGTCACGCCGAACGCGTCGTCGTTCTGCTCCCCGTTGTTCTCCGTCGAAACCGGCCGACCGAGGCGTCACGCCGCATGGCGGCTGTCCCGCCGCCGTCACAGGCGCGTACCGGAACGAAGGCCGAACTCCGTTCACGGAACCGACCGCCCGCAGATCGCGTACCTCTGTACGATCACCGCACGCGAAGCGGGGGCGCTGAGGCGGAGGGGCGGGCATGGACGACAACACAGGCAGACACAGGTCGACTTGGCTGAGAGCCACGGCGTCGGCGGCCGCGGCGGCCGCGTTGCTCGGCGGCTGCGGCGCCGGGGACGACAAGGCGGCCGAGCCGAGCCCTTCGGCGTCCGCCGGGTCCACGGCGCCGACCGCGTCCGGCTCGCCCACTCCCACCGCGTCCGCCGCCTCGACGGGCGGCGGCACGGCCGCCGCGCTGACGCCGTTCGAGGCGGACCCCGCCGAGGTGCCCCGGACGGGGCGTCAGGCCGAGCGACTGGCGCAGGCGGTCGCGTTGCAGCCGCAGGCCTGGGGCGCCGGCTTCCGGGCCCAGCAGCCCGCCGCGAGCACCCCCCGCACGGTCGCCGTGCTGGACACGCAGTGCCGCTGGCAGCGCCGGCCGCTCCCGAAGACCGTCCTGGCCTCGCTGTCCCGCTACAGCGAACTGCCGGGCGCCGGCGGCAAGGGAACGTTGAAGGTGACCGCGGTGGTCACCGTGCACGCCACGGTCCGCGACGCCGACCAGCAGTTGTCCACCACCCTGGAAGAGCCGTTGCGCTGCCCGGTGCAGCAGGTCCGCACGGACGAGCAGATATCCGGGCTCCTGTCGACCGCCAGCGCCTACGGCCAGGGCAGCAACACCTACGCCGACGACCAGGTGGTCGAAATCGGCTCCTACGTCACGGGGGCGAGCGCGCAGACGTACCGCTGGTTCGTCACCCGGCTCGGCACGGTCACCGTGGCGGTGTCGGTGATGGGCGCCACGGGATACAAGCCCGACGAGTTGGTGCAGTACGCGTCGCAAGGCACCAACACGATGCTCAGCCGCGTGGAGTCCGAGCTCGGAGGGAAGAGCTGATGGAACCGCTGCGTTCTTCCGACCCCGCGCGCATCGCGGACCACCGTCTGCTCGGCCGGCTCGGCGCCGGCGGCATGGGCGTGGTGTACCTGGCGCGCACGCCGGGCGGCGCGCTGGTCGCGCTGAAGGTCCTGCTCGCCGAGTACGCCGAGGAGCCGGGCTTCAAGGAGCGGTTCCGCCGCGAGGTGGAGGTCGCCCGGCGGGTCGACAGTCCCTGGGCGGTGCCGCTGGTGGACGCCGACGCGGACGCCGAGGCGCCCTGGCTGGCGACGGCGTTCGTGCCGGGTCCGTCGCTGGGCGAGGCGGTGGCCGGGTACGGGCCGCTGCCGGAGCACGGGGTGAGGCTGCTCGGCGCGCGGCTGGCCGAGGCGCTGGGCGAGGTGCACCGGGCCGGACTGGTCCACCGGGACCTGAAGCCGGGCAATGTGCTGATCGCCCACGACGGGCCCCGGCTCATCGACTTCGGCATCGCCCGCGCCCCGGAGGACACGGCGCTCACCGCGACCGGCCTGGTGGTCGGCACCCCCGGCTATCTCTCGCCCGAGCAGGCCACGGGGCCCGGTGGCGACGACATCGGTCCGGAGAGCGACGTGTTCTCCCTCGGCTGCGTCCTGGCGTTCGCGGCGACCGGCCGCGCGCCGTTCGGCAGCGGAGCGGTCGACGCCCTGCTGTACCGGGCGGCGCACGATCCGGCGGACCTGGACGGGATCCCGGCGGCGCTGCGCGAAGTGGTGGAAGCGTGCCTGGAGAAGGACCCGGCCCGGCGTCCGGACGCCGCGGAGCTGGTGCGGCGGTTGACGGCCGAGGGCGAGCCGCAGGCCGGGCCTCAGAGCGAGCCGCGGGACGAATCCGCCGACGATCCGCGGGACGAGTCGGACGGCGTCCCACAGGACCGACCCCAGGGCGACCCTCGGATCGCCCTACAGGGCGCACCGCGGGGAGAACAGCGGAGCGAGCCGCAGAGCGAGCGGCAGAGCGAGCCGCAGGATGGGCAGCGGAGCGAGCCGCAGGACGAGCGGGCGTCCGGATGGCTGCCCGAGCCGGTCACCCGGCTGATCGCCGAGCGGTCGGCCGCCGCGCTCGCCCTGCCGGACATCGAGCACACCCAGGTCACCGCGTCCTCCTCGGCACGGTCCGGCGCGGAGCCGGAAGGCCCGCCGGACACCGCTTCCGACGTGCAGGACACACCCCCGGACCAGGCCTCCGACGGGCAGGCGGCCGGGCAGCCCGAGCCGCAGGACGCCCGCCCGCCCGGCCGGCGCCGCTTCCTGCTGCTCGCCGGCGCTGCCGCGGCGGTCGCGGCGGGCGCCGGCGGCACGGCCTGGTGGGCGACCACCCGGGACGACGACGCGAAGAGCGCCACGCCCGCCGCCGCACGACGGCCCGTGCACACCCTCGCGCTGCACGGCGACCTCAGCGGCCCGCAGCAGGCGACGGGCCGGGCGCAGGAGCGCGGACTGCGGCTGGCCGTCGCGGAGTTCAACGCGCGCGGCGACGCCCCCTTCACCGTGAAGGTCAGGGCCGTCGACGACAAGGGCGACCCGGCGACCTCGACCCGGCTCGCCGCGGAACTCGCGGCCGACCCGTCGGTCCTCGCCGTGGTCGGTCCGACCACCGACGCCACGGCGCAGGCGGCGCTCGGGAAGTACGCCGCCCGGGGGCTGCCTGCCGTCGCCGTGTCCCCCGGCAGCATGAGCCTGCTCATCCAGGGTTTCAGCTCGTTCCTGCTCGGTCGGCTGCCCGACTCGGTGCTCGCCCTGTACATGAGCAACTACCTCCGCGGCGCCGGTCGTTCGCGCAAGGTCGGCCTCGTCGTCGACCGTCCGGCCGGTGACTACGGGACGACCCTCGCCACCTCCCTCAACACGCAGCTCAACAACGCGCGGCAGCCCGCCGTGCCGGAGGTGGTCAGCGCGATGCGCGACGACTTCGGCAACGTGGTGGACGCGGTGCTCTCCGCGGGCGCCGACTCCGTGTTCTTCGCCGGACTGCCCGACCGGGGCGCGCTGATCGCCGCGGCCTTGCGGCAACGGTCCTTCCAGGGTGCGCGGTTGTCCGGCCCGGCGCTGCTCGACGCCCGGTTCCTGACCGCTGCCCAGCAGGACGCCGAGGGCTGGGCGATGGTGGCCCCGGTCATCGACGCGACCCGCAAGCCCGAGGCGAAGAAGTTCGCCGCCGCCTACCGCGAGCGCTTCGAGGAGGCGCCGCCCCGGTACGCAGCGGAGTCCTACGACGTGACCGGGATGCTGCTGAAGGCCCTGTCCGGGCTGCCGGCGAAGAGCCGCACCCGGGAGAACCTCCGTGAAGCCGTGCTGACGGGGAAGTACCAGGGCATCACCAAGCAGTTCGCCTTCGATCTGACCACCCCCCAGTTGGCCAGGACCGGCGTGATGGCCGTCGACGGCACCGGCGGCTTCCTCTGGCGGGTCGAGAAGGGCGACTTCGTGTACGACGGCCCCGCGCCGCTCACCGTCTGATGGAGCCGCTGCGCACCGGCGATCCCTCCCGGCTCGGCCGCTACCGACTGCTGCGGCGGCTGGGCGCCGGCGGCATGGGCGTCGTCTTCCTGGCCCGTGCGCCGGGCGGGGCGATCGCCGCGGTCAAGACGGTGCGTGCGGCGTACGCGGAGGAACCGGGCTTCCGGGCCCGGTTCCGCCGCGAGGCGCAGGCCGCACGGCAGGTGACAAGCCCCTGGGTGGTACCGCTGCTGGACGCCGACGCCGACGCGGAGACGCCGTGGCTGGCGACCTCGTACGTGCCGGGCCCGTCGCTCTCCGAGACGGTGGAGGTCTTCGGGCCGCTGTCGGTCACCTCCGTGCGGGTGCTGGGGATCCGGCTCGCCGAAGCCCTCGAAGCGGTCCACGCGGCGGGGCTCGTGCACCGCGACGTGAAGCCGGGCAACGTGCTGCTGGCCCCGGACGGGCCGCGGCTCATCGACTTCGGCATCGCCCGCGCCCCGGAGGCCACCGCGCTCACCTCCAGCGGCGTCATCGTCGGCTCGCCCGGCTTCCTCTCGCCCGAGCAGGCGCGGGCGCGCGGCGGGGAGATCGGCCCGCCCAGCGACGTGTTCTCGCTGGCGTGCGTGCTCGCGTTCGCCGCGACCGGGGTACGGCCCTTCGGCGACGGCGGGGCGGCGGGCGTGCTGCTGCGCACGGTCTACGAGGAGCCGGACCCGGCCGCGTTCCCGGACGCCCTCGCGTCCCTGCTGACATCCTGCCTGCACAAGGACCCGGCCGCCCGCCCCGACCTCGCCCGCCTGCGAGCGGAACTCGAGGCGGGCGTCGGACCCGGCCCGGGCGCAAAGGCGGGCTGGCTTCCCGAGCCGGTCGCCCGCCTGATCAACGACCGCTCCGCCGCCGTGCTCGCCCTCGACGCCGTCGAGCCGACCCAGGTGTCCGCGCCGGCGAGCACGGTGTCCCCGGACGCCGCGACGATGACGGCCGTCAGGGCCGCACCGTCCGTCGCACCCGGCATCCGCCGTCGCAGCTTCCTGCGCCTCGGATCGACGGCCGGGGTCCTGGCGGCCGGTGGCGGCGGAGCGTGGTGGTGGAGCACCCGCCGCGGTACGCCGACGACGCCGCCGCCCGGGGCGAGCCCGCGTCCCGAACTGGTCGTCGCGTTCCAGGGCGACCTGACCGGGCCCGCGAAGGCCGGCGGCAGCGCCCAGCTCAACGGCGCCCGGCTGGCCGTCGAGCAGGTCAACGCCCAGAGCAGCCGTCCCCTGCGTCTGAAGCTGGTCCCTTACGACGACGGCGGCGACCCGGCACGGGCCGCGGCCCTGGCCGGGCGGCTGGTGAAGGACGCCGGCGTCCTCGCGGTGCTGGGGCCCACCGGCGACGCGTGCTTCCTGAGCACCGAGGCCGCGTACACCAAGGCGACGATGCCGGTGGTCACCGTCTCGGTGGACGTCGGTCTCGAGGGCAGGTCAGTCGACGGCAACAACCAGTTCCGCTCCCACGCGGCGCTGCACGTCGAGAGGACGCTCCTCGCCGCCCCCTGCGTCCGCTACCTCAGCAATCACGTCGACGCGCGCAAGGTGTTCCTGGTGGACGACCGGGCGCACGGCGACACCACCTGGGAGCTGTGCAACCTGGCTCAGCAGGCACTACGGAAAGCAGGCCGGGAGGCGACGCTGACCAGCGTCCCCGCCGGGAAGATCGACTACACGGCGCTGGCCGCATCGGTGATGTCCGCGGGCGCGGACGCGGTCGTGTTCACGGGCGACGCGGCGCGGACCGCAGGACTCGCCTCAGCCCTGAAGGCGGCCCGGTTCACCGGCGCCTGTATGGCGACGGAACAGGCATTCGGCCCCGGATTCCTCACCGCCGCCGGCGCCGCCGCGACCGGCTGGGTCTTCGCGACCTCGTTCACCGACCCGACGGTCCGCCCGTCCGCCCGCGCCTTCTCCGCCGCCTACCGCACCCGGTTCGGCGCCGCCCCCGGCTGGTACGCGGCCGAGGCCTACGACGCCGTGATGTTCCTGGCGGCGGTCTGCGCGCAGGACGGCACGGCCTTGCGGGAGCGTGTCGCGATCGCCCACCGGCTGCAGGACGTCAAGCACACCGGGATCACCCGTACCGTCGCCTACCGCCAGGCGCACGGCTACAACGACGACGCGATGTTCCTCTACGAGGTCGTGGACGGCACGTTCCACTACCTCGGCCAGTACATGGAGGCGGCGGTTTCCTGAACCGGGGGCCCTCACTCTCCCTCTGGCAGGAGGAGGGGGCGGCCCCCCTGAGCAGGAGGAGAGTGCGGCCCCCCTGGGCAGGAGGAGAGTGCGGCCGTCGACGCGGCGCTCACTCCGCGTCGGCGACGACCGAGCCGACCCGCCCTGCGAGACCCGGGTCGCGTCGGACCAGGAGCGTCGCGTAGCAGACGGCCGCGAGAAGGGTGGCCAGAGCCGCGTACGGGAACCAGCTGTACGGGGCGGGCTGTCCCGGCTTGGCGAGGTAGTACAGCGGGACCAGTACGGCGAGGGCGCCGGCCCCGGGCAGCACCACGTGCCGCACGATCCGGAACTCCTGCGGCCGGTACCTGCGGTAGTACAGCGGCAGCGCGATGTTGGACGCGAGGTAGACCAGCAGGATCAGGATGGCGCCCAGGCTCGACGACTCGGCGAAGAACACCACCGGGTTCATCTGACCGCCGTCCGCTCCGAGCACATGCCCCAGACCCCAGCCGACGATGATCAGCAGCGCGGTCGCGGCGAAGGTGACGATCGCGTTGTTCGGCGTACGGCGCGTGGGGTGCACATAGCCGAAGAAGGACGGGAGCAGCCCCTCGCGTCCGGCGTTGAACACCAGCCTGGCCTGGGAGTTGATGCCCGCGATCAGCACGCCGAGGGTGGAGGTCAGGCCGCCGACGTAGGCGAGGAGGGCGAGCGCCCCCAGCGTGTGCTGGGCGACGTCGATGAAGGGGATGCGGGAGTCGCCGAGCCGCTGCACGTCGTAGCCGAAGCCGGTGACCGTGGCGTAGGAGAAGAGGATGTAGCTCACCGTCATGATCGCGACGGACGAGAACACGGCGCGGCCGACGTTGCGCCGCGGGTTCTCCGTCTCCTCGGCCAGTGCCGCCGAGTTCTCCCAGCCGATGAACAGGTACACCGCCAGCGGGAAGCCCGCCGCGAGCCCTTTGACGCCGTGGGTGAGGTGGGAGGGCAGGAAGGGGGCCGCGGAGAGGTCGCCGCGGTGCTCGACGAGCGCGGCGACCGAGACGACGACCAGGACGAGCATCTCGACCCCGAAGAAGTAGCCGGCCCACTTGGTCGACACCACGATCCCGCGCAGCATCAGTACCACCGACAGGCCCGTCAGCAGCACCGTCCAGATGATCCACGGCAGGTCGACGCCGGTGTAGTGGTTCAGGGTGATCTGCATGAACCCGCCGGAGATCGCGATGACGGAGGCCATCGCGATGATGTAGCCGAGTCCCGCGAGCAGGGCCGTGGTCACGGCGCTGACCGGCCCGAAGGTCTTGCCGACGAAGGTGGTGAAGCTGCCCGCCGAGGGGTGCGCCCGGGAGAACTCGGCCAGCGTGTTGCCGAACAGCGCGACGGCCGCGCCCGCCGCCATGATGGTCAGCGGGGAGGCCACGCCCGCCGTGGTGGCGAGGAAGGCGAAGCCGAAGAAGAAGCTCATGGCCGGGCCGACGTTGGCCATCGTGGCCGCCGCGATGTCCGCCATGCCGAGGACGCCGCCGCGCAGCCGCTGGGGCGTGCCGTCGGCGGGGCCCGACGTCGGCGACGGTCCGGTGGATCCGGACTCGGTCATGACGGCGACTCCCTTCCGAGAGGTCGGTTCGGTTCGGCTCTGCGGGGTCGGTTCAGCTCGGTTCGGCCCGGCGGAGTCAGTTCGGTTCGGCGCTGCGCTTTCAGCTCGTTTCGGCGCTGCGGGACGGGGTCGGTTCGGCTGAGGGAGGTGGGTCCGGTTCGGCGTGCCGGTGTGCCTTCACCGCTCGCACGGCCAGGTCCATCGCCCCACGGCCCAGTTCGTCCAGCAGGTCCAGGTGGCAGCGGTTGCGGGCCCGTACGACCGCGGGGTCCGGCGCGGGGCCCAGCAGGCACTGTTTGCCGAGCAGGTCGGCGGCGAACTCCCTGATCCCGCCGCCGCCGAGGGTTTCCGCGAGGTCTAGGTGGAAGCGGGTCTCCAGTTCGAGCAGCCGGGCCGGGTCGCCGGCCAGGTCCATCTCCTCGACCAGCGCCCGCAGCCCGTCGAGCCGGCCGTCGGGCAGCTCCCCCGCGGTGTGCGCGACGAGCCCGCACTCGAGCAGCAGATGGAAGGAGTCCAGCGCGGCCGCCTCGCCGGCGTCGTACATCACGGCGACGACCGCGTCCCAGTCGGCCGCGACGAAGGTCCCGCCGGCCCGGCCCCGACGGCGGTCGAGCAGGCCGTCCTGGCACATGACCTCCAGCGCGCGGCGCACGGTGATCTCACTGATCCCGAGCTCCTCGGCGAGGACCCCCGCGTCCGGCAGGCGGTCTCCCGGGGAGACGGACCGCAACCGCACCCGCAGAGCGATCCGGGACCGGACGAGTTCCGCTCCTGTGGGGCCCCGGCCGGCCAGGACGCGTGTGTCCCAGCCGCTGTAGGGGCCGAACTTGCCCGGTGCATTCACCACGGCGCCACCTTAACGGCCTGGCGAGCGGGGTCACGGTGTGGTCCACAGAGGGCTCCCGGAAGAGAGGGTTCCGCGCTGCACGAAAAATAGAGCAAGGTGAACAGTTAAACAAGTCTTGTTTTTTTCGATCGTACTGAACTAATTTCCAGACGCTCCTGGTCCGTCCTCCCTGTCCGTACTCCCTCCATGGATGTCGAGATGACCACAACCGTCCCCAAAACCCCTCCCGCCGAGTCCGGCGAGCCCGGTGGCACCGGTAGCTCCGGCGGCCTCCAGGCCGGCCTCAAGAACCGCCATCTGTCGATGATCGCGATCGGCGGTGTCATCGGCGCCGGCCTGTTCGTCGGCTCCGGCTCCGGCATCGCCGCCGCCGGCCCCGGCATCCTCGTCTCGTACGCGCTCGTCGGCGTCCTCGTCGTCCTCGTGATGCGCATGCTCGGCGAGATGGCCGCGGCCAACCCCACCTCGGGCTCGTTCTCCGCCTACGCGGACCGCGCGCTGGGCCGCTGGGCCGGCTTCACCATCGGCTGGCTGTACTGGTTCTTCTGGGTCGTGGTGCTCGCCGTCGAGGCGACGGCGGGGGCGAAGATCCTGGCCGGCTGGGTCCCCGCGGTGCCGCAGTGGGGCTGGGCCCTGATCGTCATGATCGTCCTGACGGCCACCAACCTGGTCTCGGTCAGCTCCTACGGCGAGTTCGAGTTCTGGTTCGCCGGCATCAAGGTCGTCGCGATCGCCGCGTTCATCGTGCTCGGCGGCCTGGCGATCTTCGGACTGCTGCCCGGCTCCGACCACCCGGCGAGCGGCTTCTCCAACCTCACCGCACACGGCGGCTTCCTCCCCAACGGCCCCGGCGCGATCCTCACCGGCGTCCTGATGGTCGTCTTCTCCTTCATGGGCAGCGAGATCGTCACCCTGGCCGCGGGCGAGACCGCCGACCCGCGGGCCGCCGTCACCAAGGCCACCAACAGCGTGATCTGGCGGATCGCGGTGTTCTACCTGGGCTCGATCCTGATCGTGGTGTCGCTGCTGCGCTGGAACGACCCGGCCATCCTCAAGGACGGCTCGTACGTCGCCGCCCTCAGCTCCATCGGCATCCCGCACGCCGCGCAGATCATGAACACCATCGTGCTGACCTCGGTGCTGTCCTGCCTCAACTCGGGCCTGTACACCGCCTCGCGCATGGCCTTCTCGCTCGGTCGCCGAAGCGACGCCCCGGCCGCCTTCGGACAGACCACGGGCCGCGGCGTGCCCCGCGCGGCCATCCTCGCCTCGGTGGTCTTCGGCTTCGTCGCCGTCGCCTTCAACTACCTCTGGCCCGACACGGTCTTCCAGTTCCTGCTCAACGCCTCCGGCGCGATCGCCCTGTTCGTCTGGCTGGTGATCTGCTTCTCCCAGCTGCGGATGCGGAAGATCATCGAGCGGGAGTCCCCGGAGAAGCTGGTCGTCCGGATGTGGCTCTACCCCTACCTGACCTGGGCGACCATCGCCCTGATCACCTTCGTCCTCGGCTACATGCTCACCGACACGGCCGACGGCGGCGGCCGCGACCAGGTGGTCCTGTCCACGGCGGTGGCCGCGGGCGTGGTGCTCTTCGCGGTGATACGCGGCCGCCTGTCCGCGAAGACCAAGGCGCGGGACACCGCTGACACGGCCCCCGTGTCCTGACTCACCGGACACCGGACACCGGACACCGAATGCCGATTATTCGGTCACCGGTTACCGGATATCGGGACTCTTCCCGTCCGGTTCAGGCCCCCGCCGGACTGCCGTCCTGCCGGGGGCCTGCTCCGTCTGCGGCCGACGGTCTCCCTCAGGACTCCCGGGAACGCAACTGACCACGCGGCGGCCCCGGTTGTGTGCGACCGGCCAAGACCGTGTGTGAACCGGCCCACGGGCGGAGCGGCGAGGTTTCGATGCCCGGCCCACCAGTGGCATGATCGACTGGCTGTTCGAGATGACGGACCGAGGGGGAACAGGTTGTCTTTCGAAGAGGAATGGGCCCAGTTGAAGGCCGACGCCCTGGCGCGCCGGCAGACCGGCGCGCACACGGGCATGCAGATCGACCAGATGCCGGCGGACGGTGGCGGCGGAGCCACCGCCCCGGCTGCCGGCTCCCTGGTCGCCAAGGCAGAGTCGATCAACGGCAACGCGAATCTGCTGATCGAGATCGCCGGCTTTCTCCACGAGGGCCGGCCCGACGCCGAACTGACCACCATGGCCCGGCAGCCCCGGACGCCCGAGGAAGTGGCCACGCAGGTGGCACGGTTCGCGGGATTCGCCGACGACCAGTATCTCGACGCGGTCGCCCTGTTCGCGGCGCTGTCCACGCGCCTGAGGACGACCGGCAGCGGCTTCGTGAAGATCGAGGACGACACGGCCCGGCACTTCCTCGACAGCGTCCTCGAGTACGGGCAGTACGTCGCCCCGGAGGCACGATGAGCAGCGGCAGCGGCATCAGCCACCGCAAGGACGTCGAGTTCCTGGAGGACTGCAACCCGCCCCTCGTCGAACGGAACGCGGACGAATTCAAGCGCCTCCACGACATGCTGGTGGCGGTCGACCCTTCCGCCGAGCGCGCCGAGAAGCACACACGGTGGAAGAGCGAGGGCAGTCAGCACTACGAAGCCCGGCTCACCGAGGGACGCAAGCTGATCGCGGAGCTCGCGGAGGGCTACGACAAGGCCGCCGGCGCTCTGCGCAGCTACGCGTTCGCGCTCCAGGTCGCCAAGACCCACTACTCCAACGGCAAGGCGAACGAGCAGTCCCTCGCGGACCTGATCCACACCAAGGGCACGGCGATCACCCGGGACGCCCAGGAGGCGGAGCCGATGCGCCAGTGGGAGGACATGCGGGCCACCACCGGCGTCATGGACTTCTTCGCCGAGCTGACCATGGACGTCGACGACATCCGCGACGACGCGAACCGGCTGCACGACGCCGCGGGCGGGGACTTCCACCTGGCGAAGACCA
Source organism: Streptomyces sp. SAS_272 (assembly GCF_052543235.1). NCBI lineage: Bacteria > Bacillati > Actinomycetota > Actinomycetes > Kitasatosporales > Streptomycetaceae > Streptomyces > Streptomyces sp. SAS_272. The sequence continues at coordinate 54,571 of NZ_JBMNDR010000016.1, forward strand.
CGGAGCACGAGGCGCGGGAGATCTGCGTGCATGAGCTCAAGCAGGCCTACGACCTGCTGCCCGACTTCCGGATGGGTTTCGTCCAACGCGTCGACGTCGTCTCGGCGATCTCGGAGCTGCGACGGGAGGCGGCCGAGGCGAGCACGAACCCGTTGACGCGACTGCCCGGCAGCGGCCCCAAGCAGGACTACTACCCGCTCGCCGGCGACGACATCGTCTCCCCGGCCCTGCGGGACATCCGCCTCCAGGTCGCCAACCTCCCTGGCGCGACGGACAGTTACTGGAGCCCGCCGTCCACGGCGCGGGATCGGACCGACTGGATCGCGGCGAACAAGGAGATCATCAAGGCCGCGGCACGGAATTCGGGGCTGCCGCCGGACATGGTCGCCGGTATCGCCTGGCAGGAGATCGGCGGACAGCCCGGCATCCTCGACGACATGACCGACACCATCCGCGAGCAGGCGGACTCGCCGCTGAGCCCGATCGCTCCCGAGAGCCTGCCGTGGCGACTCGGCGGTGACCCCGACAACACGTCCATGGGCCCCATCGCCATCCAGGTGCGACGTGGCGCCGAGGTCCTCGGCTACGACCCCGAGCACCTGACCGACCAGCAGCGCGGCATGGTGGAAACGGCTCTGCAGGACCCCGGGCAGAACATCTTCATCGCCTCCGAGTACCTGGCTCAGCTCAAGGCGGAGAGCGAGTTCGCCGACGTGCCGCCCGAGGAGATGACACCGGCCCAGTACCAGGAACTCGCCGCGCGGTACAACGGCGGACCGTACTGGCAGACCGAAGACGCCCAGGCCTACGGGCGCGGATTCGCGAACGACCTGACCGACGCAAGGAACGCACTGCGCTGATGACCACCCCTTCCCCCGTGGACGACGACCGCGGCTGCCTCCGCCTGGTCCTCGCCGTCCCCCTCACCCTGCTCACCCTCGTCGCCGCGTACTTCTGCTGGACGGCGCTGACCATCACGCCGTCCGGCCCCTGGGACGACGACGCCTACGCCGGAATCGTCCTGTCGTGCGTCCTCACCCTCGCGTCCACCGCGACCGCGGCGGCACTGTGGCTGGCGCCGTCGATACGGAGGGCCCTCCCCTGGTGGTGGCTGCTCCCGGCCCTGCTGCTGGGCACGGTCGCGGGGGCACGGTGGGCGGTGGGCGGTTAGGGGCCGGCCAGCGGTTTCGTCCGGTGGGCGAAGTACCTGGGCTTCGAATCCTTGAAGTGATCAGCAGCGGGGCGGGCAGGACACCTCACGCACAGCTGTTGGACACTCAACGGCTCTCCGATTCAGCCGTCGTACTGAAAGCGCGACGGCTCGCCGAGCACTGAGCGAGCGCTCTCGAAGTCGGCCAGGCGAGCCGCCACCGTGGCCACGGCGAGGCGTTCCGGAAGGGCGGCCGAGAACTTGAGGCCGCGTACGGCTCGGCGGTCCACATCAGGCAGGACGAGGTTCTCACCGACGTTCTCCCGGGCTGCATTCCAGTCGGCCGGGGTGATGTTCTCGCGCAGTCGCAGCCAGCCGTCGGTAGGCTGCTGCAGGGGGTCGGTGACCGACTGGAGGGTGGCCGCCAAGGTGGCATTGGCGCGGTAGCCGGCCCAGGTCCACCAACGGACGTCGGGGCCGACGCGCGTGATCAGCGTGCCGCCCGGGTGGACGGTGTCGGGGGCGTCGGTCTCACGTTGTTCCGACAGACAGGCTTCCGCCCGGCGGGTGAGTGAGATCGGCGGGTCCTCGCCCAACAGCACCTCGCGCATGGCGCGTGTCAGCGCGTAGGAGAGTCCGGTGATGCCCCCGTTCATCCATTTGGCGATTCCCCCGCCGTCGGCCGGCTCGACGAAGACGCGTTTGCGCAGCCAGTCGATGTACGTGACCTGCCAACTGCGTCCACCGAGCAGCAGCCGTCTGGGGCCGGGACGCTCCTCTGTGAGAACGCTCGGATCCATGCGGCCGATCTCTGTGCGTCCTGACAGGACGGTGAACTGCGGCGGTGCGGTGAAGGACGCGGTGAGCTCGATGAAGTGCCGCTTTCCGAAACGGCGTTCTGCCTCGGGTCCGACGAAGAGCATGCCGCCGTCGGTGTCGAGGAAGCCCTCATCTGTGAGAAAGCGCAGGATCGGGGAGGCCGACCGGTCGAAGGGGGCGAGGCCATTCCACTGTCGGTCCCACAGCTGATCGCCGAGTCTGTGCTGTTGCAGGGTGACGGCCAGCAGTTGCTGGGCCACCAGATGGCGCGGCTCGGGCGGTGGGACGACAGGTTCCACCCAGCCTCGCGACCACAGCAGCAGCAAGCCCGCCGCCTGCAGCAGCGTGTCGTTCCGTGTGGTGAGGAACAGACAGTTGCGCACCGTTCCCGCGCGCCGGCCAGTGCGTCCGATGCGCTGGAGGAACGAGGCGACTGTGGCCGGCGAGTCGACTTGAATGACGCGGTCCAGGTCACCGACGTCGATGCCGAGTTCGAGGGTGGACGTGGAGACGATGACGCAGTCACGGGCCTCGGCGAACGCCTGCTCGGAACGGGTGCGTTCATCGACGGAGAGCGACGCGTGGGACAGAAAGACGGTCACCTCGCGTGCGCGGAGCGCCGCGCCGAGCTCCTCGACCTGACGGCGCGAATCGCAGAAGACCAGCCGCTTCTCTCCCTTGTGCAGCGCTGCGATGAGTTTCGCCGCGTTCTCGAGGGAGCCGACATAGTCGAGGTCCACTTCGCCCGCAGGCCTGCAGGCCGGCTCGGACGTCGCTCTGCCGCCATGACCGCTGCCGCCCGTGGCCGGCATGTGCACTCCAGGGGCGACGACCTGACCGGTGCGCCTGCCGGCGCCCGCGCCTTGCAGCCAGTGCAAGAGCTCGGCGGGGTTGCCGACAGTCGCCGAGAGTCCGACGCGCTGGATGGGCCGTCCGGTGACCCGCTCCAGCCGTTCGAGCACAGCGAGCAGGTGCCAGCCCCGGTCGTCCCCGGCGAACGCGTGCACTTCGTCGACGACGACGGCCCGCACGCTCCCCAGCATGCGTGCGTGGTCGGTCTTCACTCCGATCAGCATCGCTTCGAGCGACTCAGGCGTGGTCAGCAGGATGTCCGGGGCCTCGGCGCGAATGCGCTGCCGTTGAGATTCCTTGGTGTCCCCGTGCCAGAGCGCAGCCCGCCGCCCCACCCACTGGGCGTAGGAGTCGACACGAACGACCAGGTTGTTGAGCAGCGCCTTGAGCGGGCACAGATACAGCACCGACGTGCCGGTCCACTTCTGCTCGGTCATCGACGACAGCAGAGGGAAGCAGGCCGCCTCGGTCTTGCCGCCCGCCGTCGGAGCCAACAGCACGGCGTCCTGCCCCTCCGTCAACGGCGTGATCGCCGCGCGCTGGAGGGGGCGCAGATCAGGCCAGCCCAGGGTGTTGACGATGTGGTGCAGGACGACGGGATCAAGCCGGTCGAGTACGTCGGCGCCCTCGTCACCGCTGTGGCCCCGGTCGCCCGTTTCCTTCCCGACCGGGCGCCCCGCGTCCGCCATCACAGCTCCAGGTCGATGTCGTCGGCCGACACTGAGCCCTCGGCGACTGCCCCTTCGGTGACCGCGGCAGCCAGATTCCGCTCGACGTCGGTGAGTTCGCTGCCGTCGACAGTGAGCCGGTAGTGCCGGCGGGGGTCGAAGTCGTCGAACTGGTCCACGCGGTCGAGCACGTCCCCGACGAGCTTCTTCAAGAACAGCCGGGGTGCGACCCCGACCTTGCCGCCCAGCGCTCCGCCGACGGCGACGGCGAGATCGGCGACATACGCGTCGTCGACGACCTTTCGCACCCGCTCGGGCGCTTGCGCGGCATCGGCGTACAGATCACGAATGGTGAGGCCGAGCCCGACCAGCGACTCCTGGTCGAAGCCGGGAAGCCTGATCTGCACGGCGCGAGGGTTGTCGAAGCGCGGGTCGGTGGTGAAGTCGGTGGCCAGCCGTTGAGCAAGCGGAGCCAGACGCTGCACGCCCTGCTGACCGTCGTAGAAGGCCGGGGTACCCGTGATGACCAGATAGAGGCCGGGGAAGCGACCCGAGTGCACCTCGTCGATGAGTTGCCGCAGGGCGTTGAGGGCCTTGTCGCGGGCGTCCGACCGGACCCGCTGCAATGTCTCCACCTCGTCGAGGACGACGAACAGTCCGGTGTGCCCGGAGTCGCGCAGCACGGTGAGGAGCCCCTGCAGGAACCCGAGGGCGCCGAAGTGGTCGAGGTCGCCCCGCACCCCGGCGGACCGGCGGGCCGAAGCCGCGACATGCGGCTGGCCGCCGAGCCAGGCCAATACCGCTGCGGCCGTCGACTCGTCGCCGTCGGCGAGCGCCGCCCGGTAGCCGCGCAGCGCGGTGGCGAACGAGGGGGCGTGCCGGGAGACCTCGGCGAGCCGTGCGACGAGCAGCTTCTCGACTTCGCGCGGAAGCTCCTCTTCGCTCGCGCCGGCCGCGAGGACGTCCTCCTCCAGGGCGTAGAACCATGCGTCGACCACGGGCCGCAGCGCGCTGGGCGGGAAGCTGGAGGTGGTGAGCCGTTCGGTGAGCCGCCGGTAGACCGTCTCCAGCCTGTGCAGCGGGGTCTCGTTCTCCGAGATCTGGATCTCGGCCACAGCGAAGTTGCGGCGCTTGGCCCGCTCCCCCAGCCAGCGGGTGACGAAGGTCTTGCCGGACCCGTACTCACCCCTCACCGCCTTGAACACGGAGCCGCCGGACGCCACGGCGTCCAGCTCCGCGTCCAGGGCAGCCTCGAACCGGGCGAGTCCGGTGGCCAGAAGGTCGAGCCCGCTGTCGGGCACGGCACCGCGCCGGAGCGCGTCGATCACGGTTCGGCGGCGTGCGGCGCTCACCTGTGCGGGGCGCTGGGATCCGGTGGTGCTCACGGCGGTCAGTCTTCCATTTCCTCGGACGCCGCTGTACGGGGAATCGGAGTCGGCCCGTAGGCGGCCCGTGCTCGCCACGGCATGGCGGCGGGCCGCCTACTTCGTTGAATCGGTTGACGGTCACCCGGAGACGCTGCTGGAATCACTCTCCGTACATAGGGCCAAGCGGGGAGTGGGACGAACGTGGCGGCACTCGACAATGTGAAACTGAAGGACGTACTCGCGGACGTGGCCTCGGGTTCCTTACAGTTGCCCGACTTCCAGCGGACCTGGAAGTGGGACGACGACCGGATCCGCGCCATCATCGCGACGGTGACGCTCGACTATCCGCTCGGCGTGGTGATGACGCTGCAGACAGGTGGCGCCACCCGCTTCCGCTCCCGGACCCTCACGGGGGCGCGCCCGGACGGGGATCCAGCAGCGGACCTCCTCCTGCTGGACGGGCAGCAGCGCCTCACCTCCCTGTTCCAGGCCCTCTGGCTGGACGCCCCCGTGGAGACCGCAGACGGACGCGGCAAGCCGATCGAGCGGTGGTACTACGTCGACATCGCGAAAGCCGTCGGCCCGGCCGCGGACCGCGACGAAGCCATCCTGTCCGTCCCGGCGGACAAAGTGCTCCGCACCGACTTCAACCGCACGGTGGTGCTGGACCTGAGCACCACGGAGAAGGAGTGCGCGGCCGGCCTCTTTCCTCTGCATCTGGTCTTCGACGCGCAGCGTGTCAACCAGTGGATGATGACGTACGTCAAGGCGGACGAGGACCGGAACTGGGACCTGTGGGGCCAGTTCGACGAGTTGGTGCTCCAGCAGGTCCGCGCCTTCCAGGTCCCGATGATCCGGCTGGGCGCGTCCACCTCCATGGACGCGGTCTGCGCGGTGTTCGAGCGTGTCAACACGGGCGGTGTGCCTCTGAACGTCTTCGAACTGCTCACCGCGACCTACGCCGGCGATCCGGAGTACGTGGACCGGACCGGGGACTACTACCAACTTCCTGAAGCCTGGCGGGAGATCAAGCAGGGGCTGGCTGCCAAGTACCCGGTCTTCGGCCGTCTGGACGGCAACATCGAGAACGGGCTCAGCAGTATCGACTTTCTGCAGGCCATCGCCCTGGTGCGCACCTGGGAGCGGAAGCAGGCGGGCACCGGGGCGACGGTGTCGTGCAAGCGCCGGGATCTGCTGGACCTCCCGCTGGCCGATTTCGTCCGCCTGGCGCCGAAACTCGCCGACGCCTTCGCCTGGGTCGGCGACTTCCTTGAACGGCAGTGCATCGTCCGCCCGAGCGACCTGCCGTACAAGACGCAGCTCGTCCCGCTCGCGGCTGTCCGCGCCATCCTCGACACGGCGCTGGACGGCCTGGGGGCGGAGGAGAGGACCGAGCAGTGGTACTGGTGCGGGGTCCTCGGCGAGATGTACGGCGGCTCCACCGAGACCCGCTTCACCCGTGACGTCGAACAGCTCGTCCCCTGGATCGCGCACGACGACCGGGCGCCCGACACCGTCACGGACGCGTTCTTCTTCGCGGACCGGCTCGACAGCCTCACCACCCGCAACAGCGCCGCCTACAAGGGTATCTACGCCCTGTTGATCAAACAGGGGGCGGTCGACTGGCACTACACGGACAGCCCGCTCAAACCGGGCCGGTTGGACGAGTACGGCGTGGACGTCCGGCAGATCTTCCCCAAGACCTGGTTCCGGCGCGGCAACAGCGAGGGCCTGCCCACCAACTCCATCGTGAACAAGACCCCCTTGTCCTACCGCGCGGCGATGGACATGACCGGGGCGCCTGCGTCCTACCTGTCCACGATGGTCGCCGCCTCCGACATGCGCCCCGAGTGGTTCGACGACGTTCTCACCACCCACCTCATCGATCCGGAAGCGCTCCGCGAGAACGACTACGAGCGGTTCTACACGGACCGTTCCAGGCAGTTGCAGGACCTCGTGCACGCCGCCATGGGCAAGAGGACGATGCTCCGTGACCTCGCGGAGGCCGACGCCCGATGACGAACACACCGAGCGGACAGGACCTTGCCGCGCTCAAGGGCAGGACCGTGTCCGTGCAGGACATCCTCGACCTCTTCCAGGTCAGGGTCCGCGATCACCGGACGGTGCACCGCATCTCGCAGGCGCTCGCCGACGCCGGGCTGACCACCCTGCCGAACTTCGCAGTGTGCGGCCCGCGCAGCCACGTCGACGTGGTGCCGGTGGCCTTGATCCCGGCGCAGGCCGTCCCGACCGACGTGGAAGAGGACGAGACCGAGGAGGCACTGCCCTCGGCGGCCCTGCCGCAGCGTCTGCTGCTCGGCGACATCCCGTCGGCGCGGCGCGGACTGGTGTCCGTCGGTCCGGGCACGCCGCTGGCCCAGACCACATTCCTGATGCGCACGAACAACGTCGCGCAGGTCCCGGTGACCACCGGCATGGCGCAGATTCACGGGGTGGTCACCTGGGGATCTGTCGCCAAGATGTACGAGTCGGGCAAGCAGCCGACGCTGGACAATGCGATGGAGAAGGACTCCCTTCCGGTCGCCGACACCCGTCAGGAGTTCTTCTCCGCTCTGCCGGTCATCCGCGAACACGGCTACCTCCTGGTCCGTGGCGACGACGGCTGCCTCTCGGGCATCGTCACCGCCGCGGACGTCACGGACCGGTTCGAGGGCGCGGCACGGCCCTTCTTCATCGTCGGGGAGATCGAGTCCCTTCTGCGCCGCTGCCTGGGCGCGGCACTGGACGAGGAGACCGTCAAGGCCGTCCAGACGAACAAGAAGCCCGAGCACCGCACCGGCCAGGTCTCCGACCTCATGTTCGGCGACTACCTGAGACTCCTGGACGGCGACCAGACGAAGACGTCGCTGGCCGGGGCCGCCGATGCCAACTGGGAAGCCCTGAAGTGGCCCAACATGCCCAGGGAACAGTTCATCGGCCGCCTGAAGCGGGTCAAGGACATCCGCAACCGGATCGCCCACTTCGACGAGAAGCCGCTGCCGCAAGAGATGCTCGAGGAGTTGACCACCTTCGCGAAGCTGCTGCGGGAGTTCGTGGCCTGAGGCGACGGCTCGGGCACCGGAAGACGTCGCCCCGGGGCGCCCCCGACGCGGACCGCTGGAGGCACCCCTGACACCGTCAGCCCGCTCGGAGCGCGAACTGTTCACGCAGCAGCGCCTCATGGAGCCGTAGCGTGCGTCCGTCCGGCAGGGTCTCCAGCACCTGTACGCCGTCGTAGTTGAGGAGCTGCCTCAGGACCGCGGCGAAGCCGTCGCCCCGGGTGGTGGGCATTCCCGCCCGTTGGGCGAGCGCGGTCACGGGCAGGGTGCCCCCCGCGTCGAGCAGGGCGGCCAGCGCCTTGTCGACCTGCTCCTGCTGCGGCTTGCGGGCAAGACCGTCGAGCTGCCCCTGATACGTCTCCGAGTCGAGCAGCGCCGTCACGAGAGCCTCGGTCCGGGAGACGACGGTCGGAGTGAGCAGCGCGTCGTCGCCTCCTGCGGTCAGCGCCACGTCGAAGAGCGCGTCGGGCTGCGTTCCGGGTTCGGGTTGCTTCTTGCGCGGCTTGGCGGTCGTCTTCTTCGCTGCCGCTGTGGTCATCTGAGGCGCGCGCTCGTCCGAGACCGGCCCGCCCGCCTCCTCCGGGGCCCACCAGACCGGCCGTTGATCTCCCAACTCCCGCCAGCCCTTGGGCGGTTCCGCCCCGAACGGCAGGAAGGCGAGCACCGGGATGGTGAACTCGGCGAGGGAGGCTCCGCCGTGGTAACCGGCCTTCAGGGCGGTGTATCGGGAGTCCGCGTCCCAGAGCGCGACGATAGAGGCACCCGGGTCGGGCCACACCACGCGGGGCCCCGAGAGGGCGATCTCCCGTTCGCCGAGCAGTCCTCCGCCCGGCATGCGATGGCGCGCGGAGGCGGGCTCGGTGGCGGCATCGGCCTTCGTGCCGTGCCGGTCGACGACGTGACCGTGGTCGCTGGTGACGATCACGGCCATGCCCTGGGCCGCCGCCACCCGGAGCAGGTCGCGCAGGCCGGGTACGTCGTCGACCCGCCAGGCTCCGTCACCGAGCTTCTGCTCCTTGGCGAGGCGGTCGTCGATGGCATTGAGGACGACCGCGACGTGCGTCCTGCCGTCGGTGAGGGCATCGGTCAGAGCCGGGCCGAAGGTGTCGCCTGCCGTCTCGGTACGCAGGTCGTCCTTGTGGAACACGGCGGCGGAGGCCCCGCCCCAGAGTTTCAGCGCAGGAAAGAGTCGCTTCTCGTCGGCTTGGGCGCCCTTCATCAGGGTGCCCGCGAAGAGTGAGGTCCGGGATACCGCCGTGACGGTAGGCAGGGCCGCGGCCATCGCCCGTCGACACGGAGCGTCGTCGGCCAGCGGGTCGAATTCCGCCCAGGATCGGCGCAGTTCCTCGCCGAGTTCGCTGGCTATGGCCACGCTCATGCCGTCGAGCACGAGCAGCAGCACCCGCCGCTCCTCCCCGCGCCGGACGACGGGTCCGACCACCCGGTCGAGGAAAGTCTCGACGGTGAGCATGCGGCGGGGCGGGGTGCCGTCCTGCGTCCATCCGGCCAGCGAGCGCGCGAAGGACTCGTCGATCTGCCGCCGCCGGTCCCTGACGCGCGTGCCGAGGGTGTCGTAGGCGGCCTTGAGGACGGGCTCCGGGTCGCCGCCGGCCTCGACGTGCTCCAGGGCCAGGTCGACCCAGCCCGTCTCGGTGACGTGCCGCTGCATGGCCGCAGCGACACTGGGGGCGTCGGCCGGGGGGTCCGTGGCGAGCCAGACGGCGAGGCGCTGCCCCATGCGGGCGCGCTCGATGCGGGCGGACTCCGCCGGATCGGTGGCGAGCCGGTGGTCCGCCAGACGCCGTACGGCGTCCGCGGCCGCGGCCGTGTCACCCGTCGCGAGGGTCTGACCGACGGCGGCGAACCGTGCCTCCAGTCCACCGCGCAGGACGGGGCTCGCCGCGGCGGCCGCCTCTGCTCCGAACTGCCGGGCCAGCACGGCCGCCCGGTCGAGGACGATGCCGGTGGTGCGGCGCGCCTCGCGAGCCTGGTCGGTGTCGGCGCCGCCGTGGCGATGCCCGGCGGTCAGCAGCGTGGTCACGTACTCCTCGGCGGACCGGCCGAAGACGGTCACCAGGGCGTCGAGCTGTTCGCCCTCGGCCGGGGGCCGGTCACCGAAGTAGCGTTCGGCACGACCCCGCGCCCGGTAGATCTCGGGGGCGGGGGCGGCATGCTGCCACAGGGCCGCGCACACGAGCCCGAAGGCGGCGGCGTCCGTGCCGCGCTCGGCTCCGACGAGGGCGAGCAGGGCACGTCCGGCGAGGCCGGCCTGGTCGTCCTCGCCGAGAAAGACGGTCAGTCCGGCGCGCTCGGGGCCCCGCAGGGCCGACATCCGCTCCGGGGCGCCAGGTCGGGTCGACCAGTGCAGCAGGGTCTGTGCGTCGAGCCGGTCGTCGCCGGGGCGTCGTGTGCCGCCCTCGGTGTCGTGGCGGCCGAGACGCAGACGGCGCTGGGCGAGCGCGGTGAGGGCGTACTGCCGGGACAGCCAGCCGCCGGGCACGGGCGGCCAGCCGCCGGGCGGGGTGGCGTCCAGCAGGGCTTCGGCGGCCCAGTCGACGTCCTTGAGGCGTGGGTCGATCTGCCGTGCGCCGAACGCCTCCCGCACGACGTCCCAGCTGTCGACCGTGTCGATGCGCAGCTTGTGGACGCGGGCGAGGATCGCCGGGTCGAGTTCGTTGTGCTCGCGATCGGTCAGCACGACCAGCACAGCGGGCCCGGGTCGTCGGCCTGTGAGGTGGTCCAGTACGAGTTCATGAACGGCGAGCGGCGAGGGCGCCACCGCGACCCCGGCAGTCCGGCCCTCGCCCCAGACGGGTTCGGCAGGCCCATCCCACTGGGGCGCCGACCGCAGCAGCACGACCCGGCGCCTGCCCCCGCCGTCCCCGGTCAGGGAGGCGGCGAGGGAGGACTGCGAGGACAGGTATTGGGTGACGGTCGCGGTGTTCAGCCGGACGGCGCCGGGGACGGCGGCGACGGTGTCCGTCATTCGACGACCTTCCAGGTGATCTCGATCGTCGCGTCGGGGTGGCGGGCGGCCAGCTCGGACAGTTCCGCCTGGAGGTCGGCGGCCGCGCGGGACGCGGTCGTACGGCGTCCACCGGACGTCCGCGCGGTGCCACTGCCCGAGGAGACCGAGGTGGGAGCGCCCTGCGGGGTGTAGGGGATGCGCGGGTCGCTGGTCGGCGTGTTCAGGGACAGATCGTCGGCCGTGGGCTGCGGCGCGACGGGCGCGGGCGGCGGGGCGGCTGCGGCCTGGCTGCGCTTCACCAGGGCGACGACCTCGCGCTGGGTCCGGGTCAGGGCGTCCCGCAGGTCCGCGGTGCGCTGGTCGTCGCGGGCCACGTTGCGCAGCGAGTCGAGCAATGCCGCGCCCTCGGGTCCGAGTCCGGCGGCGAGTTCGAGGGTGCTCCAAGGTGCGGAGGCGAGTGCCTCCGCGACGCTGCGGGCCTGCTTGACGGAGGTCCCGTACCGGTCGGCGCTCGTCCCGCCCAGGTCGAAGGAGGCGAGGGCCTCCACGGTCTTCTTCGCACCGGCCGCGCCCTTGCCGGCTTCCGTCGTGAGCGCGTCCAGCAGTTGCAGGGAGCGGCGGGCGAGGGCGAGACGTCCGGTGTCGGCGGTCTGGTCGAGGCCGAGGAAGGAGGCGTGGGCCTCCAACTGGTGCACCAGGTCCGCCGCGTGGTCCCGGTGAGCGCGGGCGGCCTCGAGGATCTGTCGGGCGAACTGGTTGACCATCCGGCCGCGTCGCAGGGTGGGCGCCTTCTCGCCGAAGATCGTCTCGAAGCGCTGTCGTGCCGTGTCCCAGTCGGGCTCGGCGGGCAGCGGCTGGCTGCGCAGTGCGTCGTGGTCCTTGAGCGCGGACACTTCGGGCGCGGGGTCGAGCACGGTGCCGCCGCGCACCCACACCCGGTCGTCCATCTCGGCGAAGGCGGCGACGACGAGCCGGGCGAGGAAGTCCGGCAGGCCGCGCGGATCGGGCTTGTCGGTCCAGTCGGTCAGGGTGATGAGGGACAGATCCCCGGTGACGCCCTGGGCGCTGGCGAGCTGGCGGAAGTGGTCGGCCCAGTAGCGGGACAGCTCGAAGTACGCCTCCTTCTGCTGCCCGAGACGCAGGGGCCCGGCGATCCGCTGCATGAGCCTGCGGTCGGCGGCCGGGACCTCCACCCGCCCGTCACGGGCTTCGGCGGCAGCCCGGACGTGCGTGAACACCTTCTTCGTGTCGACGGACTTGACGGCGATGCCGGTGGCGTCGGGGTCGAGATCGGGGTGTGCCGGGTACTGGTGGGCGAGGAGCCTGCCCGCGACGTGCCGGATGCCGTCGTGCAGGCTCTGCCCGAACGAGAGGGTGAGGCCGTCGACGTCGGGCAGCGCGACGAGGTGGTCGTCGAAGTCGGGCACGACGTCGGCCGCCTGCTTCTGGGCGAGGCCGTAGGCCTGCTTGAAGGCGCCCCTGACCTGCTTGAGCAGGGCCTCGCGCTGGCTTTCGAGGAGGCCCTTGGCGCGGCTGCGGTTGTCGGCGTTGAGGTGGCCGGCGTACTGGGTGTCGAAGCGGTGCTCGTCCGCCAGGGCCTTGTCGATGACGACGAGGCGCCGGAAGTCCGCGAAGCGCTGCGCGGACAGGTGTGCGGGGAGCCAGGCGACGGTACGGGACCGCGCGCCCTGCTGGCGCTCACGCAGGCGCTGCATCCGGATGGCGTCCTCGCGGGGGCCGTACTCGCCCTCATCGAACGGGAGGTCTATGGCGATGCGCCAGTGACCCTCCTCCTGCGGCATCAGGTCGTGGTCGGGCAGCTCGTCCTCGTCGGCGACGTTCCCGAAGACGATCTCGGCGGTTCGGGCGGTACCGCGCCAGGTGAAGCCGAGTCGGTCGTTCAACTGGCCGTGCTCGACGCCCAGTTCCTCGGACAGCAGGCGTCGGGCGAGCGCGACCCGGTTGCCGGGGTTGTCGTTGACCTGGGCGTTGGCGATGACGGAGTCCACGTCGACGCCGGACAGCTCCAGCCGTACGCCGGGGTTGGCGTCGGTGCCGGTCTCCTTGATCTCGGGGAACCGGGCGGCCCATTCGGCGACCTTGTTCTTGATGATGCCGACCTCGGCCCCCGGGATCGGCGCGAGGACCGACCCGTGGTTGAGCGCGCCGAGTCGCCGGATGGTCAGCTCGGCGAGTGCGGGCACGCTGGGCGCGAGCGCGGACAGCAGCAGGGTGCAGGCGAGCCTGTTGTCGCCGACGAACATCCGGCAGCGGCCTGCGCGCTGCGGGTCGGTGAGGGTCTCGGGCCGGTTGACGTACTGCTCGACGTCGTCCTCAGTGATGTCGTACGAGCTGAGGAGGTACGGCCGCATCTTGGTCTTGTACAGCTTGTCGGCGGCCTCGAAGACGACCTTCAGGCTGTCGGTGAACGGCTTGTCGCCGCCCTCCGCGATCACCGGGTAGAGGTCGCCGACCGGGATGAGCTGCCCGAGCCGGATCTCGTTGCGGTGGTCGGCGAGCAGCTGGCCCATCAGCTTCAGACCGGTCCGGGAACGCTGCAGCGCGGAGGAGATGTGGACGAGGGTGTCCATGAACGCGGGCGAGAACGGATAGGTCAGCCGGAACGACTCCGCGTCCGCGCCGGTGGTGCCTTTCTCCGAGCCGAGCAGGGTGTCCCACACCTGGGTGCCGACCCGCTTCGTCTGTTCGAAGGCCGCGTCGACGAGCCGTTCCGCTTCGGCGTCCTTCGGCTTGAGGAGGCGGGCGTGGGCGATCTGCGGGAGGTTGCGGTCCTCCAGCGTGATCTTGTCGAACCGGCCGGAGGCGAGGTTGAGGGTGTCCTGGATGGAGGACTCCGCCGCGCCGGAGACCTCTTCGCCGACGAGCTCGCGCAGGTCTCGCTGGCGGGCGATGAACGACACGATGGGGATGGCACGACGGGCGTCGCCGCCCTCGACGAAGTTCGTGATCTTGCTGGCTTCGCGGGCCACGAACTTCTGGTCGTGGATGAGGGTGGCCAGCCAGAGGATCAGCTCGTCCATGAACAGGATGAGCCCGTCGTAGCCGATCGACTTGGCGTGTTCGGCGATGACGGACAGACCGGCGTCGAGGGAGATGAAGCCGTGCTCGTCCTCGACGGCGTTCTTGGCGAAACCGGGCAGGAGGTTGGTACTGGCGTCGTTGACCAGCTTGGCCCGCAGTTCCGCCGGGGCGGAGGGGTTGCGCAGGTTCAGCGGGGTGCCGGCCTCGTGGTTCTCCTCGGCGGCGAGCGCGGTGTCGAGGAGCTGCGGGGTCCAGGCGAAACCCTCGCCCCACTCGTCCTCCTCGCCGTCGTCCGCGTCGCTGCCGCCCAGGCCGCGGATGACTGCTTCGTCGCCCATTTTGGCGCGCATGGCGCGGATGTCGGCGAACAGGGAGTCGGTCCGGTAGACCTGCGGGGTCGAAGCGTCGGGGCGCAGCTTCTTGACGTGCGTGACGTACCCGCCGAGCACCCGCTGTTCGAGGGCCTTCGCGCCGAGCATGTGGTACGGCACGAGCAGGAACTTCTTGCCGTCCGTGGTCAGCCACTCGTGCTTGGTCAGCACCGGGTCGAACTCGGTGCGGGCGCGGGCGGCCGGGTCGCCGCTGAGCAGCGCGTACAGCACGGCCATGAAGTGGGACTTACCGGAACCGAACGAGCCGTGGAGATAGGCCGCCTTGGAGCGGTGCCCGTCGAGCGAGGACTTGATGAGCGCCAGCGCCTCGTCGAAGTTCTCCAGCAGCCGCTCGGTGACGACGTAGTCCTCGAGCGCGTGCCGAGCGCCCTCGGGCGTCGTCGCCTCGGCGAGGGACAGCACGAAGTCCGAGGTGGAGATGGACTCCTTGATGTCGATGACATCGCGGAGGAGGGGCGGCTGCTGGGCCATTACCGGTCACGCTCTCCATCTGGCGGCTCCTGCCGCCGCTCGTACTCGATCGTGCGGGATGTCCGCTGCCTGTTCAGCCGACCGACGGGGACAGCGAAGGCCGGCCAACCACAGCGAAGGCGGGCTGTCACCCACCCGCGCCGGAAGCGTCCGGCCGCCGTGCAGGCGCTTACTCCCCCCTTGCGCTGTATACCCGCCTCCATGCCGATCGATCAACCGGCGGCCTCCGCCCCCTTGGCCACCTGAAGCGGATCGGGACTGTTGAAGACATCCCACCCTGCAGCCCGTACAAGAAACTCGTACCATTGCAGTACCCTTTTTCGGTACCACTTGAAGAGAGGTGCCGCAGATGACCATAAGCGCCAGCGAAGCCCGCAAGGATCTCTTCCCGCTGATCAAACGCGTCAACGACGACCACACTCCCGTGCGCATCAGCTCCAAGAGCGGCGACGCGGTACTGATGTCCGCCGAGGACTATGACTCCTGGCAGGAGACCGTCTACCTGCTGCGCTCCCCCGCCAACGCGCAACGCCTCATGGAAGCCGTCGCACGGGACAGGGCCGGCGAGACCGTGATCACCAGGACCATGGCCGAGCTGGAAGAGCTGGCGGGCGACGGATGAGGAGCGTCCACTTCGACCCGGCCGGGTGGGAGGACTTCCTGTTCTGGCTCGGCTCGGACCGTGCCATGGCCCGCAGGGTCACCCGGCTGATCGCCGAGATCCAGCGCACCCCCTTCACCGGCATCGGCAAGCCGGAGCCCCTGAAGGGCGACCTGTCCGGCTACTGGTCACGCCGGATCGACGACGAGCACCGGCTCGTGTACCGGGTGGACGAGAAGGAAGTGAAGATCCTCAAGGCCCGCTACCACTACTGAGGCCGCCGTGCCTCGCCGCGGCACTCGCGGTCACGTCATCGGCCCGACCGGTACGTGTCCAGAAGCCGCCGGCCCGCGACGGTGAAGGGGTGCTCGGGGCCCAGACCGCGTTCCCGTCGTGCGACGACCTCGGTCATCAGCTCGATCGCCTCGTCCACCCCGCCGAGCGCGGCCCGGGTCCGCGAGAACAGCTGCCGAGCCGCGAGCACCATCGGGTACTCCGGCCCGAAGCGCCGTACATACGCCTCGGTGACCCGCCGGATCTCGCTGTCGGCTTCGGCGAACCGGCCCAGGAGATACAGCGCCCACGCGTGGTTGTGCCGGGCGCCCAGGGTCACGGTGTGATCGGGGCCGAGGGACCGGTCGCATTCCGACGGGAGCGTGAGCAGCGCGCCGCCCTCCTCGGTGACGACGTCGGCGGCCGGCAGCATCTCCAGCAGGCTGGCGCGGGCCCGCAGGGTCAGCGGATGCGCGGGACCCAGCGCCGAGCGCCGTCCGGCGACGGTGGCGCGGAGCAGTGCGACGGATTCCTCGCGTCTGCCGAGGTTCGCCAGCACGAGCTGGAGGCCGTAGGAAGTGTCCAGGGTGTCGGGGTCGTCGGCTCCGAACAGAGCCTCCTGAGCGGTATGGATTTCGCGGAGCAACGACTCGGCCTCCAGGAACCGGCCCAGCCGGAACAGCGCCCGCCCGGCCCTGGAACGGGCGGCCAGGACCGTGCGGTCGTCCGCGCCGAGCAGTCGCTGCGCGAGGTCCGCGGCGGTTCGGGAGGTTTCCCAAGCCGAGGGGTAGTCACCGGTCCGGTGCAGTGCGACCGACAGCCGCGTCGCCACGGCCAGGGCGTCGGCGGCGGCCGACGGCTCGCCGACGTGCCGCAGCAGGGCCAGCACATGAGGTACCAGCAGGCGCAGTCGCGGCTCGTGCGGCCCGGCGTCGGGTGCGCCGGGTACGGCCGCGTCGAGCAGTCGGACGGCCGCCGCGTCGAGCGTGGGCGTCACTTGGGCGGGGGTCGCCGCGGAGACACTGTCGAGCAGCACGCCATGGCTCTGCACGCAGCGCATGCCGACGACGTCGACCAGCTCGGACAGCGACTGGTCGAGCAGGGCCCGCAGAGCCGTCTCGGTACGGGCCCGGGGAAGGACTCCGCCGATGTCCTCATGGTTGAGCACGGCCAGCGGCAGGGGTTCGGCGGCGAACCGCGCCAGCAGTCTGAGCAGAGTCGCGGCCTCGGGCAGCCCGCGAGCCTCGAACGCGTCGAGGGTCAACTGCCAGGTCAGGCCGACCAGATGCCGCGGGTCCGCTTCGGACAGCGCGTCGGCTCCCCGGTCGATCAGCTGGACCCGCTGATCTCCGTCGAGCTGGTCCCCGTAGGCGTCCATCGTCCAGGGGTCGATGACCTGGTGGGAGAGGAAGCCGCCCGCCAGGGTGAGGGCGAGTGGCAGCCGCCCGAGCCGGTCCGCGACCCGCGCCGCCTGCTCCGTCGTCCCGCTGTGCGGTGCGAGATCGCGCAGCACGAGCGCGGCGTCCTCTCGGGGCAGGACGCCGATGTACTGCAGCTCGGCCCCCGGCCACCACCGGGCCGCCGCGCGCCGTGTGGTCACCAGGACGGTGCCGCGCGGACTGGTGCGCAGCCAGTCGCCGTCCCGCAGGATCTCCGGCTCGTCGGTGTTGTCCAGGACCAGTAACCAGGGTTCCGCGGAACGGTCGAGACAGGTCCACACGAGATCGGCGGCGGGCCTGAGCCCGTTACGCGCGGCGAGCAGTTCACCGTCGCCCGCTCCTCGGTCGGCGGCGACGGCGAGCATGCCGGCGCGCAGGCTCGCACGGTCGGCAGCGTTGACCCACAGGCCCACCCGGCCGTGTTCCCCGGTGACTTCCTGGAACAGGGCGCAGGCGACCGCCGTCTTGCCGGAGCCGCCCATGCCGTACAGCACGTAGACCTGGCCGCCGCGCTCCGCCTCGACGCTCGCCCGCAGGCGTTCCATCACCTCGCTGCGGTCGCGCAGCGCGACGGGGGGCCGGCCGACCGCCGGGCGTCGCACCGAGTCCGGTCCGCCGCGCTCCGGCCCGTCGCCGTAGTGGTGGTGGTGCTCGCTGATGTGCTGGTCGCCCCGCGCCTGATAGACGCGTCCCTGGTCCTCGGCGTGACCGTCCGTCCCGCCCGTCATCGCTCGGCGATGTGCTGGTCACGTCCCGCTTGGTAGACCCGGGCCTGCCCGGACGCGGTGGCGTGCTGGCTGATCTGCCGTGCGGCCGCGCCGCCGGGATCGAGTCGGTCCAGCAGCGCGCGCAGCTCGTCGACGGCGGCGGGACGGGCGACGAGCAGCCGCCGTACCGACCCCTGCCACTGAAGCCGCAGTTCGTCCAGGGATTCCTGGTCTCCCGCCGCCGCGGCGGCCAGGACGTCCTCGCGAGTGGCCTCCAACTCGGCGGTGACGGTCTCGGCGCGCTCGGGTTGCGTCCGGCGCCAGAGCTGTGTGATCCCGTCACGCACACGGTGCCAGGCATCGGTCGCCATCAGCGTGACCAAGGTGGCCCCCGCGCTCTGTGCGAGCAAGGTCACTTCTGAGTCCACAGCAGCCCCTCCGTTCACCCTATTTTCCTACAGCACAGACGAAAGATTCCGCCTGCCAGGCAGTGACGTGATTTTCTTCCCGATCAATATCATTCCAGCCCTGAGCGACATGAGACAAGGAGGAATCAATCCTCGCCATTACCCCGGCGGGCTGGTTCCAACACATCGTCAGGTGGGCAAGTTGCACGTTACAGTGAGGCATCCCGACCGATCGAGGGGGCGACGGAAATGGCCAGGCCATGGGAAGCGGATCCGCACACAGGTTTCAAACAGCGCCTGGGAAAAACACCCCAGGAACTCGGAATCACCACCGGGACTCCAGACTGTCCGGACATCTGGGAACTCGCCAACGGTGACATCGCTGTCATAGGACGGGACCTCACCCGGTCACTCGGCGGGCACCTGCCCGACGGGGTCTCGATCGGATCGGACGAATGCCTCGTCGTCATCCCCAGGAAGATGCTCATCGCGGCGAAACCGGACATCCCCAGTGTTTGACTCCTTCCCTCTCGGCACCTCAGAACGCCTGGACCGGCCCCGGTACCACGCGGACCTGGGCCGGCTCTACACCAGCGGGATCGGCTTCCTCAACAAGCTCGAACGCGGCCAGCACTTCCAGGAGCGCGGCTTCCCGAGCTGGGAGGCGTTCGCCGACGGCGACTGGGAGAGGGCGCTGTCCCTGGCCGACGAGAGGCGCGAGGACTACGCCCAGGAGCTCCGCCGGGCGTCGCGCCTGGGCGTCAGGCACCGCCGCCTTCGCGTCGTGGAATTCCCGATCACGCCGTATGTGCAATGGGAGTTGTTCGTCCTGCGCACGCGCGTGGACGTGGGCGACGACATCAAGATTCTCGACGCCGACGATATTTCGAACATCGAGCGGAGTCGCCCGGTTCCGGAAGCAGTGATTCTCGGCGATGTGGTCATGTACGAGGTCATTTACGACGGGGAGGGAAATGCGGCCGGGGCCAAGAAGTACACCGACCGCTCACTGATCCGGGAGACGAACGCCGGGTTCGACGCGCTTTATGAGCGTGGTGAGGGGTTCCACGATTTCTTCGACCGGGAGATCGCCCCACTGGCTCCGCCACAGGGGTGCGGCAGTCCGACGGGTTCACGCGGGTCGCGGTGACCAGAGTCAGGGCTGAGGTTCCTCCAGCTTGACGGCAGCGGTGGCCGCGCTGAGTTCGTCAGCCTGTGCCGTCGCGAACGGCTCGTTGTCTTCGACGACTTCGCCGTCCACGACGTCACCGTCGTCCGTCACTCGGTGCGACGGTTCCGCCAGGGGCAGGCCGGCGAGGTGCTTCTTGAGCCGCTTGGCCATCGGAAGGAAGGTCGCGAAAGTGAGCCCGCCGGAGACAGCGGCCCCGATGAGGGGGATGGCCTTCGAGACGGTCGTCGCGAACGACTGCTTCGTCATCTGGACGCCGAGGTATGCCGCGACCTTCTTCACTATCGGGTAGACGACACCCTGGGTGAGTGCCTTCTGCGGCAGCTTCTTGGCGACCTGCTTCGACATCATCCCCGCGACCTTCCCCACGGCCGTGTTCGCCGACTGGGTGCCGAACATCACGCCGAAGAACAGCGTGAGCACCCCCATGGTCGCGTCGTCGACGTCGTCGCCCTCGTCGGAGAACAGGTCAGGCCAGCTGTAGAGGTAGGCGAGCTTCTGCGCGATGCGCAGCATGTGACCGACGTACTGGGCCAAGTCGGCGGGCACGGTGGCGGGGAGGGCGAGAATGCCGGGTATCCCGGCGGCGGCGGAGAGAGCGCTGACCTTGCCGGTTTCGAAGCGGATGGAGTCGTTGGCCAACTTGTCGAGAACGTCGGCGCTGATGCCCGCCGCGGCGGGAGTCTCTTCTATCGCCCTTCGGATGTCGTCCTCGGAGCAGTGGCGAGCCAGCGCACTTCGGAGGTACGCCTCCCTGTGGATCCGCACGCCCGGGAGCTTCGCCGCCGCCCGCAGCACCGTGAAGAAACGCGATTCGGGGTTCTCGACCTCTTTACCCTGCTTCATGGCAGGAACCTACAGTAGCTTCGCGTATCAAGGGCCTTACTGAGTCGACTCCGTTGAGGCCCCGTTGCGGGAGTGATGGTGGCGGCCGGGTTGGGTCAATCATGGTGCCGATCGGACCCCGGGAAGGCGACCCCCGCCAAGAATCGGACGTCTCTGGCGTGACGTTGACCGTCATGCCGGCCAGCGCGGGCGGCGCACCCTGCGGGCAACCCGCCGAAGCTGCTGAAGGTGCTGCGGAGGTGGGGTGCACAGTGGCCCTCGGCGAGCACGCGCCTGCCGAGGGCCCTACCGCCTTCAGAGTGCCGCGAACTCGACGAACGCGGTCCACGCCGTGGGTTGTACGGCCAGTGCGGCGCGGGTTGTGTCCTTCGAGTCACGGACGTGGACCGCCCCGGGGCGGGTGGCGACCTCGACGCATTCGCCGCCCGAGCCTGTGCTGTAACTGCTCTTGAACCAGGCCGACTCGGGTAGCGGCTCTATGAGCTGTTTGGCGTTCATCTCTCTCCAAGCAACTTCTCGATGAGGGCCAGCGACTCGCGGGGAGTGAGCGCCTGGGCCCGAAGGATGCCGTACTGCTCTTCCATCTCCCGTACCTGCCTCCGCTCCGTGTAGAGACGGCTGTCCTTGTACGCCTCCACGTAGGCGATCCTCTGCCCTTCGTGCGTCTCGATCAAGGTGAAGGGGCCGTCCAACCCAGCATGCTCATCACGTTCGATCGGCATCACCTGGATCCACGTTACGCCGGTGCCCGTGCAGCAGGATCTGCTCCAACTGGCCTTGCATCACTGCCCGTCCACCGAGCGGTCGCCGTAGAACGAACTCCTCGATGACAAAACTGATGGTGGGCATCGGGGTCCGAGAGAAGATCTCCTGGCGCGCGAGGCGAGCAGCGACCCGTTGGTTGATGGTCTCCTCGTCCAGCAGCGGACGCCACATGGAGAACACGGCTCGCGCGTACTCTTCCGTCTGCAACAACCCTGGCACTGCCTTCGTCGCGTACAGGTGCAGGGCTGCCGCCTTGGCCTCCAACCTGGCCGCATCCCGAAAGAACGTTGGATACTGAGCCCGAGCCACCTCCTCTTTGCTCGCGCTCAACACCCCACTTGCGCACAGCACTTCATCTGCCTGGTCAATGAACTTCGGCGGCGGGATGCGTCTCCCCTGCTCGAACGACGCGATCGTCGAGGCCGAGTAGCCGGTCAGCGACCCGAGACTCGCCCGGTCCATCCCCGCCCGGTCCCGGAACAGCTTCAACTGCCGCCCGAACACGAACAGCATGCCCGTCCCGACTTCGTACTCCGGCTGCTGAACCTCGTCGCCCACGCCGCAGCTCCTCTCGTACGACCGCCCAGTCAGCCAACTCTGGGGCCCGGGAGGCGGTCACGCTTAACAGCAGGTACAAGCGCACCGCCCGCGTGTACAGCCCGTACCCGTCAGTGCGTCACTCCTGGTCAACGCTACGCAGAGTTCGCGACGGTTGACCCTATGAAGTCAGCAACTCCCCCGAACGGGCATATGCCACAGCGCCCCGCCCTCGAACGCGAGTTCACCATGCGCTTCACCTCGACCCCACGCGGTGCCCGCCTCGCCCGCCGGCTCGTCTCCCACCGCCTGAACGACTGGGGCCACCCCTACACGACCCCGGCCAACGAGACGCTCACCCTCGTCACGGCAGAACTCACCGCCAACGCCGTACGCCACGGCCACGTCCCGGGCCGGGACTTCCACCTCCGACTCACGTTGGCCGTGGACACCTTCCGCATCGAGGTGACGGACACCCGCGCCGAGAGACGACCTCCGTCCACTCCCCCGACCCCCGACTCCGCGTCCGAGTCCGGCCGCGGCCTCCTCCTCGTCGCCTCCCTCACGGACGACTGGGGCGTCACGCCTCGCCCGGCCGCCCCCGGCAAGACCGTCTGGGCCGAGCTGCGCGTAACGGCAGGAGGCCACCCGTACATGCACCAGGTGGCCCCTCGTCCGGCAGACTCGGCATCGGCCTACGAGCGCGACACCGAGTTGCTTCTGACTACTTCTTCACTGCTGCGCGACGACCTCGGGTTGCGGCCGGAGGCTGCCAGCTACGGAGGTCATCGTCCGTGAGCCCGTGCTCGCCCTGCTTCTGCTGGCGGTAACCGGCGAAGAAGTCCGCCGGGGAGCCGCTGTAGAGCATGTCGAAATCGTTGTGCCACTGGGACAGCCACGGCTGGAGTTCCAGCAGGCCGGCGAGGAACGGCGCGATCTCCTCAGTGGTCAGCGCGGTGTTGGTGAAGTAGGTGGCGAGGGCCTGCGCCTGCTCCCGCTGATCCCAGCCGGCCCACCCGTACAGCTCGGGGGTGGCCGCGTTGGTCTGCCCGTAGGAGACGAACCGCTCCTTGGGCACGTCGAGCTTGCCGCGCGCCCGCCAGTAGGAGGGGCGGAGGAAGTCGGCCGAGGTGTACTTCGGCGGTACGGGGATGGAATCCCTGATCTTCCGCTTGGCGGGCTCGTCGGGCGCGGCATCCTCCTTGCGCTGGAGGTCCCACACCTCTTCCCAGTCAGCGCGCTTCTTGAGGCCGGACGGCTTGTAGCGCAGGGCAGGGAGGAACGGCACATGCTCGTCGGTGATCAGCTCGGCAACGACCTTCGCAAGTTCCTTGCGGGGCGCGTAGAGCTTGGCGACGGAAACGAAGTCCTCGTCGCGGGAGAGGGCGTCGGTGAGGCGACCCAGGGTGAGGATGGCGGGCTGACCGTTCTCGTCGAACCAGTGGTCACGGTTCTCCATCCGGTCGAGCAGCCAGGAGCGCAGAGCCTTCTCCTGGAGCGCGTCCCAACCCTCGGTGGCCCAACGGCGCTTGTACTCGGGGCGCTCGACCATGCCGATGGCCCGGTTCGACTCGATGACGTCGATCCGCTTCTGGACGATCTCCCGGTACGGGGCGGGCCAGTGGGCGGGGATCTCCGTGATGGGCGTGGAGTTGTGCCGCTTGAACCACTCGCCACTGGCCTCGCCTGCGGCCACGCGGCGTGCAAGGACAATCTCGAAGGCACGCTCACCGAGAGCCAGTTCGGGGATGTTGGGGTCGTCTGGGTCCTCAGAGACCCGGAGGTCTTCTGAGTGGAGGTTGTAGAGGGAGTAGACCTGCCAGTCCAACTCCTCCTGGCGTGCGATCATGCGCGCCCGGATTGATTCCCAGCGGGACTTGGCCGCGCGGAGAGCGCCAGCAGTAGGAACGTCGACAGTAGCCGGGCTGCTGGCCGTAAGTCGCCGGGAAAGAGCATCCAGAGAAATAGCACAGGCGGTTGGGTACGCGATCGGGAGAGGGAATTCCTGAAGTTTCGTACTGGTGAACTCAAAGAATCGCTCCCAGTCATCACTGGTGAAACCGCCACCCTCTCCACGAATCCCCTTGTCATGACTGACCTGCTTCATCCAGAACCCAGCCATGGAGGAATTCAACACCCCAAGCAGTTGCAGATACTGCTCCTCCGTCGCCTCTCTTTTCAACTTTACTACAGTAGCCGAGTCTTTCGACGGGATTACATCGTGCTGCATGTAGAAATGATTATGCGTTGCCACCTTCACGAAAACCAGCAACTTATCGGCCATTACGCGAGATCGATACACTTCACGCCATTCAATCCACGGAATTCCGCGCTCCAGAAGACTGATGCTAAACTTTTTCCGGAGCTCCAGGACTCGACGCAGTGGCCACATAAATTGCAATAGAGGGAGACCGCCTCCCTCCTTCTTGAGCTTGTAGTCGATTTCATATGGAGTAATCAGCCAAGTTACACCTTGCAGTTCCCAGTCTCGAATTCTCGCTCCGTCTACAACGGGGGCTACTTCTACGTCACGCCTTTTGAGAGCAAGCGTAGGCTCGACTCCGAAAGCCTGATCCTCCCCGGTAACCACCGATAGTCCCACTTCGTCCGCCACGTCACGAAGTTTTTCTGCCGCAGCCCCCAGCGTCTGCATGATCTCCACGGCTGCACCACCCCCGTTAAGACTCCAAGGGTGTTCCGCCATTGCAGCGCGCGGCATGTCGACCGCACTAATCCAAGAACTTTCAGAGCCAGCCTGATCAACCTGCTCCAAAATAGCTCGCCAGACCAACCCCCTGCTGGGATCTTCTGGAGCGGCCGGCTCCCCTTGAACACTACGAATCGTCCGCACCGTCGCAGATCGGGCACTTCGCTCAGATTTTCGACCCACAAGGATTACTGTAGGCGTCCCATGTCCAGGAATATAAGCACCGGAAGTGTCAATTACCTCGAGCAGTTCTACTTGATCACGAAAGAAACCTTCAATCAACTTCTTTCCGAATTCACGCTTCATGAAGGAATTTGCCGTGATCTGCCCCACCATGCCGCATCCAATTCCTTGCGGATCTCCCCGCTTTGCTAGCTCAAAGAACCGCTGCGCAAAAGGGACGGAGAGCGAGTACTCACGGTGACAAGAATCGTAGAGTTCCCGGTATAGGTTTCCGAGCTTCTTGTCCTTCACCGTGATGTATGGCGGATTTCCCACCACCACATGGTAACGCCCCTGCCGGAGAATTTCGCTGTGCTCGTACACGTCCTCCGTGGCGTAGGAAAATGAAGCCAACGGATCGTCGAGGCTCTCCTCGTCCCCGCCTAGCATCAGCTCCATCTGCCGGGCCTTAATGAGTGAGTCACCTACCGCCAAATGGATCGGCCACTCGTACCTGGATGCCCCAGTCAGCGTCCGCACCCCACTCGCCGCCATAGCCGCAACCAGCAACCGGAACCGCGCAACAGCCACCGCGAACGGGTTGATGTCCACCCCGTGCACCGAGTCCAGCGCAGCCCGCACCCGCTCATGCACATCCCGCCCCGGCTGCCCCTCCCCCCACAGCCGCACCAGCCGCCGAAACGCGCCCAGCACAAAGTGCCCCGACCCGCACGTGGGGTCGATCATCTTCAAGCCCTCGTACCCGAACTCCCGAACCGCCGGATTCATCGTCCGGTCGAGGATGAACTCCTCCACGAACTCCGGCGTTTGCAGCAGCGCGTACGTCTTCCGGGCGGCCTCGCTCAGGTCCTGGTACAGGTCCCCCAGGAACCGCGTGTCCCACCCCTCCGTGCCGTCCTCGTTCAGCGGGTCGGTGAAGTCGTGGACGAGGACGCCCGCCTCGTCCCTCCCGCGCCAGAACTCGACCAGCTCCCGCGCACCGTCATGCGAAAGCGGTACCTGGTACAGCGGGTTGTGCCGCTTGTCGAAGAGGAGCCGCCCCGCCTGTCCCTGCCCCAGCTCCTCGAACGCCTTCTCCAGCCAGCCCCGGAACGTCGGGTCGTCGTCCGTCTCCACGTACGCGTCGTACCGCGACTCCGCCAGCTCACGCCGGTCCCCGTCCGGACCCGTCAGGTACGGCTCCGGGATCAGCCGGTTGTCCTCGCAGAACCGTACGAAGACAGTCCCCAGCACCCACGCCACCGCGACCTGCGTGACCCGCTCGTCCAGCCACGAGGTCCACGTCGCCGCCGTACGGCCGAGCTTGCGCGCCTGGTCGTACTCGGCCCTCAGCCGCGCGCCGACATCCGCCAGCACCTTCACCTGTCGCCCGAGGTCTGTCTCGACCGCCTTGACCTGCTGCTTCAGGTCGTTCAACAGAGCCTTGCGGTCGATCACTTGACGTCTCCCTCGACACCACTGGCACTTGCACTTCCACCCGCACTTGCCACAACCTCGCCGGAACCACGATGAGCGTTGCCCACCCATGTGTCCGGAAGCTGGATCCACTCCCCCAGGCCGGCCTGGTACGGCACGGCCGCCTGTCCGAGCCGCGGCTCGCGTGAGGGGTCGCTCTGCGGGACCAGGAGCCACAGCCCCCGCCCGCCCCGCCGGGCAGCCGACGCGAGCCGGTCCAGGACGCCCATCGCGTCATAGCGCGCGAACACTCCGGCCTCCGTCAGCAGCACGGGACCGACAGAGCCGGCGGGACCGGCCCCGCCGCCACCGTCGCCCAGCAGTTCCGCGATTCGGGGCTCCACCGCGCCCCACGCCGTCCGCGCGTACTCCGCGAACCGCACCGCGCCCTTCGAGCCCGGCTCGGCGGCGTCCGCCTTGAGCAGGGTCTCCCAGGTCGGCTTCGCGCCCGGCGTGACCTGGGCGTGCAGGGCTTCCAGGAACAGCTCGGTCACCGACAGCGCAGCCGCGCCCAGCCGCTCGGCACCCAGTTCCCGCACCGCGTCCCGCACCAGCTGCTGCCGTACTGTCAGCACCCGGTACCCGTCCCGGCGGGCCGAGGCGAGCAGCCGTTCCTCCGCGCGCACCGCGCCCGCGAGCTGCGGGTCGTCCGCGTACCGCGTCACCGCACCCGCGCGCGTCGACTGCCGCCACGCGCCCGTCGTGAGGTAGCTCGACGCGTCGTCCACCCGCGTCGGCAGGTACCGCAGCACGCCCTCACGCTCGTGCATGCTGAGCGACAGGTCGAAGCCCGCGTCGCGCAGGGCCTTGGTGAGCGGACCGCCGGTCGGCAGCTCGTGGGAGGCGCCGCCCCGCCCGTCGACCACGACCAGCTCGGGGAAGCGAGCGCGGACCCGCTCGTGCACGGCCTCGCCGGTCAGTCCCGGCTGCTGTCCTTCCGGCATACCCGGAGTCCAGCGGACCAGCCCCGCCTGTGTGAGGCGCAGCGCCCGCACCAGCGGCAGGTCGCGCGGGTAGATCTCCAGGCGCGGCGTGGCGGCGGCGTTCACGGAGGCCGCGGCCGCCAGCTCCACCATGCGCCGCTCGTCCCAGTCGACCGTGCCCGGCGGCACCGTCAGCGCGCTCAGCTCGGCCAGGACGGTCGCGGCCGTGGGCAGGGTGTCCAGCTTGGTGAGCCGGTCGGCCGTCCTGCCGAGGCGGGTCGCGTACTCCAGCAGTCCGGGGGCCGTCGGGGTGTCCGGGCCGTCGTTCTCGCGCACGTCGAGCGCGAGCAGGCCGGCGCCCAGGGACTCGTCCGTCGCCTTGCGGTTCGGCTGGTGCTGGAACTCGGCTTCCTGCGGCAGCAGTTGCTCGACCTCCACCACGGCCCGTACGGCCGCCAGCGCCATCGCGCGCCGCTGCTCGCGCCCCGCGAGATGCGTGCCGCGCCGGACGGCCAGGGCGTCCGCGATCTCCACCGCGGAGGCGACGCGCCCCATGCTCACCAGCAGGTCGATGATCTCCTCGCGCAGCGCCCGGACGGCCGGCTCCGCCTTCCAGCGCTTGCGCTCGTCCTTGAGCATCTGCGGGATGCGGCCGTGGCTCAGGGCGAGCGCGTCCGCGACGTCCTTCTGCTTCGGCCAGACGCCGATGTCCGGCAGGACCCCGTGCTCGTCGGGCAGGCGCAGCAACAGCCGCACCATCTCCGCCTTGTTGCGGTTGGAGCCGTTGTTGTTGACGGCGGGCACGAAGACGGTGGCGAGGGTGTCGAGGCTGACCGAGCGCAGGGTGCGGGCGGGCAGCGCGCCGGCCGACTCGCCCGTCGCGAGGCGGCCCACCAAGGCCGACTCGGCGGCCGTGAGCTGGTCCAGCTCTTCCTTGGCCTCCGCCCGGCCCTTCGCCGTCAGCGGCGAGACGGGGATCTCGCGCAGCCGCTCGCCCCATTCGCGCTGCCGCTGCTGGACCTCGTTGCGGGTCTTGGCGCCCAGTCCGGGGGCGTTGACGAGCTTGCGGCGGCTGTAGTCGAGCAGTTCGCCGACGGTCGTGATGCCCAGGCCGTACAAGAACGACTGGGCGGCTGGCGTGAGGCCGGAGACGGTCAGCGGGGTGTCGCGGGTGACCTCGGCGGCGAGGCGGTCGCGCTGCTGCTCGGCGGTCTCCGGCTCGGCGTCCGCGATCGCGGCTGCGCCCTCGGCGGGCCGCACCTCCCCCGTGGTCGTCGCCGCCGGGGCCGGGTGACGGGAGCGGTGGCTGGACGGGACGGTCTGGGAGGCGTCGAGGAAGACCTTGCGCCACGCGTCCCGCATCGGCTTCAGCTCGGGGTACCGGTTGCCGGCGTCGCGGTGCAGGGCCTTCTGGAAGAAGGCGACCAGACCGTCGCGTACAGCCGGGTCGAAGGCCTCGGCCGCGATGGTCGGGTACGGCCACTCCTTGTCGTCGGTCATGCGGGGCAGAACGCTGCCGTCGCCCCACTTGGGCAGCTCGCCGGAGGCCATCTGGTGCAGGGTGACGGCGACGGCGTACCGCTCGGCGTGCGAGTCGTACGAGCCGCGGGTGATGACGTCGACGAAGGGGTCGAGGTACCCGTCGGTGCCCGCGTTGGTGCTCTTCGCGGGGTAGCCGGCGAGGGAGAAGTCGATGAGGACGAGTTCGCGGGTGCGGTTGGGGCGGATGCGGATGGCGATGTTGTCGGGCTTGATGTCGCGGTGCCAGACGCCCTCGCCCTCCAGGAAGTCGACGGCGCCGAAGAGGTAGTCGCCGTACGCCTCCAGCTGGTCGACCTGGAGGCGGCCGTTCTCGCGGAGCTGGCGGGCGACGGTCTCCTCCCGGCGACGCGGGCGTCCCCCGCCCTCGGCGCCCTGTCCGCTGTCGTCGCGCTCGTCGCCGACGTATTCCAGCGCCAGAACCGTACGGCCGCCGATGTGCAGAGGCTCGGGTTCGACGAGGCGGATGATGCCGGAGTGGGGGCGCAGACGTCCCATGGCCTCGGCCTCGCGGGCGAGGATCTCGCTGCGGCTGTCGGAGAGGGCGACCTTCAGCACGGCCAGCGGGCGGGTCCTGCGGGCCTCGGCCTGAAGGTCGCGGACGAGGAAGGCGCGGCTGGTGGAGCCGGTGCCGAGGCGGCGGCGGATCTCCCACCGGCCGGCGAACACGTCACCGGCGACGGCCTCCAGCGGATCCTTGTCGGCGGCGGTCTCGTCGTCCTCGTCGGCCGGCCCCTCCGTAGCGACGGCCTGGGCCGGGGCGGTGAGCGAGTCCTCGACGACCTCCAGCAGCTCCAGGAACTCGTCCACACTGGACAGCCGCTGGCCCGGCCGGTAGGCGGTGGCGGCCTGGACCAGAAAGTCCACGTCCTCGGACAGGCCGTCGACGAGAGAGCTGGGGCGCAGGCCCTCCCCCGCCTCCAGGCGGGCCAGCAGCTCGGCCTGGCTGGCGGCCGGAGCCTTGCCGGTGACCAGCAGATAGGTGAGAACGCCGAGCCCGTACACGTCGAGGTGGACCGGGTCGGGGTTGAGGGCGGTGAGTTCGGGGGCGAGGTAGGCGTCGGCGTCGTCGGCCAGGTGCATCGCGGACAGGGCGGTCGGCGCGAAGCGGGTCATGCCCTGGCCCTGGGAGGAGTCACCGCTGCGCTGGGTGGCGATCTGCCAGTCGGAGATCTGCAGGTGCGGCGTGAGCCAGGCGGCCTCCTCCCCCACGGCCCGGCCCTTCCCGCCCCGCGGCCGGGGGACGACCAGCACGGAGCGGGCGGCCAGCGCCCGGTGGTGGATACGGCTGGAGTGCGCGGAGCGCATGGTCTCGGCGAGCTGGCGGACGAGTGCCATCCGGCCGAGGATGTCCAGCTTCTCGCCATACTGGACCAGGTACTCGTCCAGCTTCAGCGTGGCCGGGTGGTAGTCGAAGATCAGCGCGGGGCCGGCCGCGTGCCCGGAGGGGAAGTACTGCTTCAGCTCGACCGCGCCGGGGTGCTTGAAGCGGCCCAGCACCGCGGCCTCGCGTCGGGCCGCGTTCTCGACCGACTGCCTCAGGGAGGCGTCGGAGCCGCGCTCGCTGAGGTAGATGCGAACGCGGGCGGCCTCGGGCAGGTCGCTGTGACGGGCGAGGTGGTCCGCCCAGGTGGGCCCGGAGTCGAAGGACTTCCGCTGCAGCTCGTACGGTCCGACCTTGTACTGCGCGTCGCTCTTGCGGATGCCGATGTTCTTGAGGGCGGCCTCGATCTCGCGCGAGCTGATCGCCGTGATGCGGCGCCGCTCGTCACGTGGGGCCTCCTTGAGCATCTCGACCAGCTGGTGAACGGTGTGGACGCCGTTCTGGTCGTGGGCGGGCAGCCGTACCCGGAGGCTGTTGTCCGTGAAGCAGACGGCCTCCGCGACCCAGACCCGCCTGCCGCCGGGCAGCGCGAGCAGGTCGGCCAGCTCCTTGGCCTTGCGGTTGACCAGATGCAGCGGGTTGCCGTGCGTACGGCGGTGGCCGCCGGGCGTGGTCTGCACCCAGGTGCCGTTCTCCGAGGTGACCGAGCCGTGCCAGTCCTTCAGCTCGATCATGCAGACGCCGCCGGGGGCGACCACCAGCAGATCGACCTCGCGGACATGGCCGGTGTTCGCGGTGAACGTGAAGTTCGACCAGGCCCGCCAGGGGTCGGAGTCCGGCAGCTTCTCCCGGATCGCCTCCAGGCCGCGGCGTTCGTGATCGAACTCGGACTCGGTGACCGTGACCCACCGGCCTTCCCGCATGCCTGTTCCCCGCTCCTCGTGTCCCACAAGGGCCGTCGTTTCCCTTGACCAGACCCTCGGCACCGATCCTAGTGGCTGCATGCGGCATGAAAAGAGACGGTGAAGGACGGGAGTAAGGGACGTTCCCGCCCTGTCGTCCGAATCTGGCAGCCTGTG
This sequence comes from Streptomyces sp. SAS_272, assembly GCF_052543235.1. NCBI lineage: Bacteria > Bacillati > Actinomycetota > Actinomycetes > Kitasatosporales > Streptomycetaceae > Streptomyces > Streptomyces sp. SAS_272. Next base: position 85,333 of record NZ_JBMNDR010000016.1, read on the forward strand.
AAGCCCGGCCACCGACACCCTGCAACCTCGCCCTCGCCTCCGGGCGGGAATGCGCAGAATCCACACAGCCGGCGCCGTGCGGAACACCCGGCCCGCGACACCACGGCGTCCGAAATCGATCTCTCTCAACTCGCATGTGCACTAACGTGGTTACCCGCTGCGCACCTTCCCGGAGGGTACGTCGGCGGTGTTCCAGGTGCCGGTCCTCGGCGCTGAGCGACGAGTGGTCTCCACCGCGTCCTGCACGCGGTGTGACTGCGGATGCCCGGTAGGGCGATCCCTGCCATTCCCAGCTCACGCTCAGGAGTGGAAACCGATGAACCCCGTTGAGTACGAACTTGCACGTCGTGACCGGATTCGTCAGATTCTGGTCGACGTCACGGTGGGCGTCGTCATCAACCTGTTGGTGGCGGCTCTGACCGCGGCAGCACGCCTGGTCTTCTGACCGGCAAGTGGCGGGCCCGGGAGAGCCCGCCACGCCTCACGCTGGTCCCCGTGTCAGAAAAGACGCATGTCTCCGGGCGGGGTGTCCTTCTTCTGACGCTTCCGGCGGCGACGCCGTCCTCGGGCAGGACGGGGCAGATGCGGCTGCCGGGCCTGCTCCGGCAGATTCTCCCAGGTGGGTCGCAGGCCGTGGATCGCGACGTCGCCGACGAGCCCCTTCAGGTAGTTCCGGGTCTCCTCGTCCGTGGAGTAGAGCACGGTCGCCCGGCTCGCCCTGGTCATCAGCACGTGGTACGCGTGCCGGACGAGGCGGGCGAACTCGTCGTCGTCCACGCTCTGCGGCTTCACCTTGGGATCGAACGATCCGGGAACGGCGACGCGCTTGACGCCCGCCTCCTTGTCGGCCCGCTCCTTGCCCCGGCGGAACACCCAGCGGTCGCCCCGGCGCACCATGTCCTCGCCCATGATCACGCCGCACCAGTCCCACTCGAGGCCCTGCGCGGTGTACACACAGCCGATCTGGCCGAGTCCGTTCTCGTGCACGGACCAGATCTTGGACGGCGGCACGGTCTTGTTCTCGCAGAAGGACTCGCTGTCCGCGTTCCACGGCCGGTGCCAGTCTCCGATCCGGACATCCGGCTCGAGCCGCTTCTCCTTCCCCAGGGGCTTCGTCCAGGGCCAGCAGTATCCGGCGACCATGCGCGCGGAGGCTCCCGCCATGGCCTCGGAACGGATGATCCGCTCGAGCTCCTCGGGGCTGTCCACGACCTCGACGTGCATCAACCCGTCCGGGATCCACGGCTCCGGCTCCGCGCCCGACACCCCCAGCGCGCACCGCACCCAGCGGATGTAGGCGTCGCTGCCGCCGCACCGGAACTGTTCCCGCAGGCTGTAGCGGACCAGCTGGGCATCGTAGCGTCGCGCAGCATCCTCCACGAGACCGACGGTGCCGACCTCCTGCGGACGCACGGACTGGCCCTCGTCGAGGAAGAACACCGTCAGACGGGAGGCGTCGAGGAGTTCCTCCACCTGCGGTTTCGTCCCCCAGTCCTCGGGCTTCCAGAAACGGTTGGTGGAGCGGTCGCGCAGGCGGTGGGCCTCGTCGCAGATCAGTACGTCCAAGGGCGGGTCGGGCGGGGTGACGAAGTTGCTGAAGTAGGTGAACGTCTCCTTGAACTCCCGGTCCCCGTAGCCGACATGCTCTTGGAGGGCGCCGTTGAACGCCCTGCTGCCGCTCGCGTACTTGACCGTTCGGCCATCAGCCTCCAGTTCGGCCTTGAGCTGGAGGCCGATGGCGCTCTTGCCCGTGCCGGCGCCGCCCGTGACGAGGAAGACCACCCGTCGTTCGTCGGGGAGAAGCGCGGGCCGCTCGGGATCGGGAAGCACCTTGGCGGCCGTGTCGAGAATCTGGTCCGCGACCTTCTTCTGGCGGCCGCGCAGGGTGAAGACGGTGTCCTCACCGCTGGAGCGGATCATGGCGTCGAGCAGCGGGGTGTTGCGCAGACCCATGCTCCGTAACAGGATCTCGGCCGCCGAGTCGGCGCCGTCGGCGGCGAAGCTGCTCCTCAGGTCCGACAGCAGTTGGGCGCGGCGGTCGCCGGTGTAGACGCGGGCGTAGGAACCGGTCGGCGCGTCCACGCCGACCAGCGGGAGCACGGAGGCGTCGGTGGCGTTGTGCAGATAGGCGAAGCCGCCGCACTCGAAGTCCAGCCCGTGCAGCGGCCCTCTGGAGCCCGTGAACGCCTCGTAGTATTGGCGCAGTTGCAGGGCGGGGTGCTTCTTCTCCCCCATGCCCGGGACATGCACCAGGTCCGCGGTGGCTTGCTCCACCCGGGTCACCGTCGACCACCGCTTCAGCTCGACGAGCTGGACGGACAGCCCGTTCTCCTCGGGGTGGTGGCCCACGAGGACCACGTCGATGAGCTGCGGACCCCCGGCGCGGTCGGTCTCGTCGAGCGTGGCCGCGCACTCGACGACCATTTCGACGTTCCCGCGGTCGGCCGCGACCAGATCCTCGGCGAGATGTACCAGGCTCTCCGCCCAGGCGGAACGTTCGGTCAACGAAGCGTCGGTGTTGAGGAAGTGCTTCCACCTCGCAGCGAGATGGGGCACCATGCGGCGTCTTGAGTTCAGGTTCAGCAGATCACGCGCTGCCAGTTTCAGCAGGAGCATGGACACGAGGAGGATCCCCCAGGGCACGAGTGACTCGTGCGGGTGGGGGCATGTCCCGTGGGAAGCCCGTCGGGCCGCAATGACGTCTGGGATCTTAGAAAGCGACGTCCCGACCTGACGCACAGGACGCGGCAGTCGGCCGGAAGCACAGAGATCATGGCTGGATATCGCGTGCTCACCGCCGCAGAAGGGGCTCCTCGTTCGCGGCAGGACGCGGCTCGAGTCGGCCGGACACCAGTTCTCGGAGTTTCTCTCGGGTCTCGGGATCGGTCGAATAGACGATCGTGCCGACCATGCCGCGGGTCAGCAGCACCTTGTACGTGTTCCGGATCAGACGGTCCACGTCGGTGTCCGATACCGACTTCTTGAAGACCGGGTCCTTGGACGCAGTGCGGTCCGTGATCCATCGGTCACCCCGCCAGACCAGGTCCGGTCCGATGATGACGCCGGACCAGTCGTACTCGAACCCCTGCGCGGTGTAGACGCAGCCGATCTGGCCGAAGCCGGCCGGGTCGGTCGCCCACAGGGCGGACGGGGGCGCACCCGACACCGACCGATCCCCGCGCAGGTTCCACGGACGGGCCCAACCCCCGATGACGACGTCGAGGGGCAGCGGGTCTCCGGGCTTCGGCTCGGGCGACCACCGCCAGCAATAGCCCGCGGACATCCGGGCGCCGTATTTCTCGGCGCGGCGGGCGTCGAGGAACGCCTCCAGTTCTTCAGGGCTGTCGGCGACCAGCAACTGCATGCGGTCGTCGGGCTCCCACACGACCGGCCCGCCGGGCTCCAGGCCGAGAAGCCGGACGACCCAGCGCAGGTAGGCGTCGCTGCCCCCGCAACGGAACTGGCTCTCCAGGGGGACGACATGGCAGTCGATGCCCCGTCGGGCCGCGGCCTCACGGATTTCGCCCACGGTGCCCATTTCACCGGGACGCACCACCTGATGCTCGTCGAGGAAGAAGACCGGTACGTGGGCGACGTCGATGAGCTCGTCGATCTGAGCCCTGCCGGTCCGCAGGGCCGCGCGGGTGTAACGGTTGGCGGAGGTCTCCCGGATGCGGTGCGCCTCGTCACAGATGAGAGCGCCGAGAGCGTTCTTCTCCGTGGTCATGAAACTGTTGAAGTACTTGAAGAGATCCTGGACTTCGCGCTTGCGGGAGCCGGCCACCTTGCGCATCGTCTTGGTGAACGACTGCGAGCCGGTCGCGTGAACTGCGGCCACACCCCGCCGGTACAGCTCGCCGAGCAGTTGAAGCGCGATGACGCTCTTCCCGGTACCGGGGCCACCCGTGACGATGACGACTTCCTTGTGGTCGGAGCGCTTCGCCCTCTCCACCGCGTTGAGCACCATGCGGTAGGCGACCTGCTGCTCGTCGAGGAGGACGAACTGCTGCCGCTCGCGCACTTCCTCGGCTGCCACGGACATCAACTGCTTCGACGGCACGGTGGCGCCCGCGAGCAGTTCGTCGGCCGCACGAGCACCAGGATGGCTGTCGCTCAGTCGGGTCCGGAGGTGGTCCAGGAACGCACCGCGACGCTCCCCGGTGAAGAGCAGTCCGCGCGCGTCACGCTCGATCTCCCGCAGCCCCGCCACCCCGAACTCAGTGGCGTTGTGCAGGAAGGCGGCTCCCTGGATCCGCTCGCCGTGCTCGGCCACCGCGCCATTGAAGTTGACCAGGTAGTCGCGGTATCGCCGCACCTGCTCGATCGGGTTGAGCACGGGGTGCGCGTAGGCGTCGACATGGCACAGGGTGGGGTCGTCCTCGTGCGGCAGCGCCTGGCTCCACTGCTTCAGCTCCACGACCACGTACGACGGCTCCCCCGTGACCGGGTGCACTCCGGCGAGGACGACATCGGCGCGCTTGCTGTTCAGCGGGAGCGCGTACTCCAGCATGACCTCCACGTCACCCAGGCCGGCGTCGTTCAGGGCGGCGGCCAGGACGGGAATGCTGCGCTCCCAGGAACGCACTTCCGAGACGCCGGGCCGGTAGCCGTGCATATGGACGAACTGGTCGGTGAGGTGCAGGAACAGTGAACCGTCGAGTGCCATGACGGCGACCGTTTTCGCGGACGCGCGGAACAGCAAGGACTTCCCCCAGGCAGCACGAAGAGACTCGTGCGGGTGGGGGCATGTCCTTCGAGACTCCACCGGCGTGGAGCGGAAGCCCGTCGGGCCGCATTGACGATATGCCTGAGCGTACCTGGCGGTACTCACCGTCGTAGGGGTGGTTGCAGCGGTGGCGGCGTCCCTGACCGGTCTCCCCCGTTCGGCCGGGAGCCCCTGCCCCGACGGATCAGGTACCCGCCGCGGGCATCAGGCCGCCGTCCGACTCGATCAAGTCTCCTGCAGAGATCAACGCGTCGATGTCGCCGGTCAGCGCGTCCCGGATATCGGCTCCGAGCCTCGCCCACCCGAAGAAGCGTGCGGCCTCCCTCAGCAGGTCCTCGCGGTGCACGCCGGGTCCTTCGCCGACCACGTTCGTGAGCACGAGCTGCCGCTCCGCCGCGGGAACCTCCGCAACTCGCCTGGCGCAGCGGTCCGTCGGCGTGCGGGCGAACTCCGTCTCGTGGCCCGGCCTGTCGTAGGCCGTGCCCACCTTGACGACCTTGCCCTGCTTGAGCAGGTGGCGAAGAGCTCGATCGATGCGGTCGCGAACCACCTGGCCGGCGCGTCCGATGCCCCACGCGAGACGGACCCGGCTATAGATCACCTCTTTTTCGACGGGCCCTTCCACCTCCACCACACACAGCGCCACGTCCGCCACGACATCGAGGGCAGCGGGGTCCTGCAACTCCAGGTCCCACACGCCTCGCCGGCTGCTCGACCGGTCACGTGCCTCCGCCAACAGGTCGGGGTCGACCTCCTGGTAGGGGCGGCTCCAAGGCGCAGGGCCTCCGTCCACCGCCACGAACTCCACGCGCGAACCAGGCGGGCCGCCGACCGGTCCCGCAGGCTCTCCGCCTTCTGCGTGCACGGGGCCGGCCACGACCTCGGCAGTGCCGTCACCTGCGCCGGCGCTCCCTGCTCCCGCCACGGGCGGCGCTACCCGCACCGCATGCGGATCGTCCGCACACGCCGCCTCCACCGCGGCCCTCAGCCGCGCCATCGCATCCCTTCGGTTCCGGTACCAGTCCGTACCCCAGATCCGGTGCAGCCTCCAGCCCAGGTCGCTCAGAACCGCTTCCCTGAGCCGGTCGCGGTCGCGAGCCGCCCGCGAAGAGTGATACATGGCGCCGTCGCACTCGATGCCCAGCGCGTAGGCGCCGGGCGCGCCCGGGTGCCGTACCGCCATGTCGATGCGGAACCCTGCGACCCCCACCTGGGGCTGGACCTCGTAGCCCCAGCCGCGCAGGGCGCCGATGACCTCCTCCTCGAAGGGACTCTCCGGAGCGGCGTCCGGATCGGCGGTCTCCGTCTGAAGTAGAGCAGGACCGTGCTGGGCGTACTGCAGGTACCGCTTGAGGTGTTGCACGCTCTTGTTGGCGCTGTCCGGCAGGTCCCCTCCGTGGAAGGAAGCGACGACCTCCATGCGGCGCCGGGCGCGGGTGACGGCCACGTTGAGGCGTCGCCAGCCGCCCTCCCTGTTGATGGGCCCGAATGTCGACAACAGCTTGCCCCGGTGGTCGGGACCGTAGCCGATGGAGAGGATGACGACATCGCGCTCGTCGCCCTGGACGGTTTCGAGGTTCTTGACGAAGAATCCGTCGAGTCGGCCCTCCGTGAAGTGGTGGTCGAGATCGGGGCGGGCCGCCCTGGCCTTCTGCACTGCCTCCTCGATCGCGTCCGCCTGCGCCTTGGAGAGCGCGACCACCCCGAGAGTGTGCTCGGGACGGGTGTCGAAGTGATGGATGACGCGCTGGGCCACCCTTGCGGCTTCAAGGGGGTTGTCGCTGTTCCCGCCGCGGTCGTACACACCGTCCGCCTTGATGAACTCCACGCCGATGTCCGGGCCCTGTTCCAGCGCACCCGGGAACGTGACCATGGAGTTGTCGTAGAACTCGTGGTTGCTGAAGGCGATCAGATTCTCGTGCCGACTGCGGTAGTGCCAGCGCAGGGGCAGTCCGCGCAGGACTCCGCTGGCCTTGCACATGTCGAGGATGGACTCGAAGCCGTCGGTGGCGTCCTCGTCCCACTCGTCTCCGTCGTCGCTGTCCCCGGCCGCGCTGAAGAACGAGGTCGGCGGCAACTGCTTCTGGTCGCCCGCCACGATGAGAGCCTTGCCCCGGTAGACGGAGTTCACCGCGTCCTGGGGCAGCACCTGCGACGCCTCGTCGAAGATGACGACGTCGAACCCGAAGTCCGGCGGCAAAAACTGGCTGACCGTCAGCGGACTCATCATGAAGCAAGGCTTGACCAGCCGTACGACGTCGCGTGTCTCCGTCAGCAGACGCCGCACCGGCATGTGACGCCGCTGCTTCTCGGCCTCGCGGCGGAGTACGGCGGCCTGGCCCACCGATGTCCGGCGGGGGCGGCGCGAGTTGCACGCGGCGATGACCTCGGCATGCGCCGCCGCCACCATGTCCTGGTCGGCCCTCTTGAAGCGCTCCACCAACTGATCGCGTTCCACAGCCCGCACGGGCTTCAGTCTCTGGTCGGTGGTGAGCTGGTGCTCGGCCCAGGCAGTGAGCACCGCCCGCTCCATTGAGGCGGGGAAGTCCGCGGCGAGAACGCTGCGCCGTGCGAGCTGGCCGGGCAGTCCGTCGAGGTGGTAGCGGCGCAGCAGGGCGAGGGCGTCGGTGCTGCTGGTCCACGCTTCGGGTCCGAACGGGTCGCGGTCGAGGCGGGAGAGGACGGAATGGGCCGAGGTGAGGGATTCGACGAGTTCACGTCGCAGCTCTTCAGCCCGATCCGGCTCGAAGTACCCGGTGAGTAGATTGAGTTGGCCCCTCCAATCGTCGACGCAGGCCGCGACGGACGGATCGGCCGACGCGGTCAACATCAGCCGGGCCGCCGTTTGCGACAGCGGCGCGGAATGACCGCCATGTGCGGTGCGGCGGACCTTCTGGGCCCAGTCCAGAGCGTTCGAGACGGCTTCACGGTCCGTCTCGGCGCCCCGGTGAAGGGAACCGAGAAGGTTCCGGTACGTGCCGTCGTTCTCCACGAAGGAGGACTCGGCGACGCGGGCGGCGACGACGGCGGCCACCGCTTCCCTGGCCCGCGAAAGGGTGAGGTCCGTCTCCTCGTCCATGACACGGGCTGTCGAGCGGATGAGGTCGGCCGCGTCCTCAAAGGGCTCTACGTGCGCGCGAAGCCAGCTCACCGCCCGATCGAGGGGGCGGACGCCAAGCGTCGTGCCGACCGCCGCCATGTGCGGCTGCCCGATGTATGCCCGCCAGAGGTCCAGGTCACGGCGGATCTGATGCGTCTGCGTGAGGAGTTCTCGCGGTTCGGGCCGGCCGTGGGCCAGTACCTCGACGAGACTGGACCGGCGCGCTGGTTCCGTGAGTGCGTCGAATGCGTGACGGGCGATCAGCTGGACGGAGTCCAGAGCAGCCCGCAAAGCCCCCGTGCGGACATGTCCTTCCCCAGCGTAGTGGCCGAGCAACTGTCGCTGTTGCTCCGTGGCGTACGGGCCCGGTCGCTGTCGCGTCAGGTCGAGGCCGCGGCGCAGGAGCTGCCCCATGGGCTCGTGGCCCGTGACCCCGTTGGGCGTTTCGTCGTGCAGATCGTCCGCCTCTGTGTCGAGGCCCCGGTACCAAGGGCCGAGGAGGGCGCGGTCGGTCACGGCCTGAGCGGCGAACGCGGCCGTCTCCCTCTGTGCCTCGTGCGCGACCGTGACCGCCGTGCGCGCGGAGGCGAGCGTGTGCGCGGACCCGTGGCCACTGTCGCGGCGACCGACCGAGGCCACGGTGTCCAGCATGGTGACGGCTTGCCGCAACGGGACGAGATGGGCGCTCAGCCAGCGGGCGGCGGCGTCCAGCGGCTGCTTGCCGAGGTCGGCCGCGTGCGGTGCCAGCGACGGGCTGTCCAAAGCCCTCCGCCACGTGGAGAGGCCGCTGCGCAGTGCCGCGCCCTGCTCGACGAGTGCGGGTTGCGGCTCTCGGCTATCGGTCAAGTGAGTGGCGAGCCGACCTCGGCGGTAGGGGTCGGCAACGGTTTCCGGCGCGAGTGCGTGGACCGCTTCGGCATGCGCGAGTGCATTGCGCAGTGCCGTGGCGTCGGGCAACGCCGTGCCCCGATAGCGGCCGATCAGTTCGGCGTGGGTCGTGGCCAGCGACCGCAGCTTCCTGAAGGCGGCGCACCAGGTGACGGCGAGCGGCAGCTTCTCGTACAGCTCGCCGCGCCATGCACCGCCGTGCGTCAGCCCGGCCACGAGCTTCCGGTCGGCCCGGATGCCGCTGGACATCAGGCCGGCGAGTCCTTGGCGGCCCTCCATGAGCCGGTGGATCGCCTCGGGCAGTTCGGACGTCGATACGACTTCGGGCAGGAAGGTGTCGCGTGCCGCCTGCTCCGCGGCAGCCAGGTCTTCGGCGGCCGAGGAGATCTCCGCGACGGCTGTTTGGACGCCGGAGAGCGCCTGGGGATCGAGCCACGCTTCGAGCGCGCGGTCCGAGGCTGTGGACAGCTCCACGAGCGTCGCCAGGTCCTCCGCTTCGGACGTCGCCTTAGGCCGGTCACACCCCAGGCGCTCGGCGACCGCGTCGGCGTGCCCGGCGGCCGTCTCAAGGGTGTCGGCGAGCGCGTCGAACCGCTCTGCCAGCTCCGCGGCCTGGCGACCGGTCAACGAAGCGATGTCGGTGCCAGGCGGCTCCAGTGCGGCCAGGGCCTGCTCGTTGGCCGGTCGCTCCGCGCTCAGTTCCCGACGCAGTTCGGCCCATCCCGGGCCCGCGTGGTCCGTTGCGAGGGCCTGGGCGGAAAGGACCTGATCCCGACGTGTGAAGATCTCTGCGACGGCGTCGGCCACGGCCCCGACCGCTGCATCCTCCGCCCGCGTGGGGCCGTCAGGCATCAACCACTGCTCAAGAGGGCGGTGCTCGGTGCCGGCCACGGCGACCACATCGCACAGATGGCGTGCCTCCCCAGGGTTAGCGGGATTCGTCAGCCCTGTGAGGCGGCTGACACTGCTGAGGCTGTGCAGGGTCCGTTCCAGCACACCAGCCGTCGCGTCGAACTCCCCGGCCAGCCGGCGCGCTCGCTCCTCTGTGAGTCCGGTGAGGTCGAGGCCGCGCGGCGCCAACTCCGAGAGCGCCTTCTCGTTTTCTCCCCGCTCAGCTGTCAGCCTGGTGGACAGTTCCTGCCAACGCTCCCCCACGGCCGCGCGGACGACAGCACTCGTGCGCTGCACCTTGCGCAGTTCCGCCAGGAAGGCGTCGGCCGGGTCGTTCACTTCGTCGGCGAAGGCATCAGTGGTAAGCCACACTTCCGGCACGGGGCTGCGCACATCGAGAAGCCGCAGAAGCGCGACCAGACGGTCGATTTCGCTCTGGCCCGTGACGGGCACTCCTCCGGGCGCGAGATCCCGGTATCGGTCGACCGTCGTCGTGAGCGCGTCCCACGCCGCTTGCGTCTGCTCCAGCACAGGACCTGGATGCGGCAGGCCGGCTCGCAGTTCCCGCCACGGGAACGAGGGATCCGCGACCGCCTCCCAAGCCTCGGCGATGGCTCTCGTGGCCTCGACGATCAGGCGCAGGTCCTCCTCACTGAGCGTCTCAGCGCGAAACGTCGACCCTGCCCCCGTCGGAGTGGCGCCCCCAGGACTCAGATAAGCCACCGGCGCCTCGGACAGCTGGCCGACCCGGCCGAGCACATCGTGCAACGTCCGCCCCAAGGGGTCGCGGACCTCGTTCATCGCTTCGGCGTAGGCGCTGAGCGCAAGACGCAGTTCCCTGGCCTGATCCAGGTGCTGCTGCGACAGTTGCGGTGCGCGCGGCTCCTCTACGAGAGCCCGGCCCAGCTCGTGGGCCACTGCCTTGCGGCTGGTGTTGTGGCTGTGGAGCGCCAGGGCATACGAGTCGAGCCCGACCGACTTCAGCCGGTCGAGGACGACGTCGAGCGCCGCTGCCTTCTCACTGACGAACAGCACACTCCGACCCGCGTGCATGAGACCTGCGATCATGTTCGTGATCGTCTGGCTCTTGCCGGTGCCGGGCGGGCCGTCCAGGACGAACGACTGTCCGGCCACGGCCGCGGCGACGGCCTGGCGCTGCGAGGCGTCGGCGTCAAGCACCAGCGGGCTGTCCTCGGGCGGACTCAATTCGTCGATCCGGTCGAGCTCGATCTCCGCGAAGTCGAAACGGTCGGAGGCAAGTCCGGAATTCGGGCCGAGCGCCATCGCCCGCACGAGGTCACTGCCGAGGACGTGGTCCTCGTTGTCCAGCAGGTCCTGATACATCGACTCCTTGTGGGAGGCGAAGAGCGCGAGCACCACTCGGTCGGAGATCTGCCATCCGCTCTTGCCTCCCACGGCACGAGCCGCTGCGGAGAGCACCGCCTGCAGGTCCGAGGGATCCTGTTCGGCAACCGGCGTCCAGTCGATGTGGAATTGCTGCAGCTTCACTTTCAGCGCCGGGTTGAGGCGCGGTTCCTCGTCGTCGCTCGCCCTGAGGCGGATCCGGCCGTTGCGCGCGCGCTCGATGACCACCGGCATCAGGATCATGGGGGCGTCACTGGCCGTCTCCGCCCCGTCCTCGCGCCACCGGAGCATGCCGACGCCAAGGTTGAGGGTCCACAGGCCGTAGTCGTTGAAAACCTGCGTCGCTTTGGCGCGCAGGTTGTTCAACGCGCGCGAGAGGGAGGGCGCGGTGGTCTTCTGGGTGACGATTCCGTCGGTGCGATCGGTCCCCTTCGAGAGGACGACATCGCCGGGTCGCGCACCCTCGCCGGCTTCCGGCTCCTCGTCCGGGAGTGGCGCGAAGTCCCAGCCGCGGGACAGGCCTTCGACGAGTTCCTGCGCGGACGGGGTCGTGACCTCCAATGTCGCCGACCTGGTGTGGCGGAAATTGAGCAGCCGGTTGCGGCCGCTCAGGTCCACCAGAGACGTGCGCCAGTTCTCAAGCATCGCCTTGAGGCGGTCGAGTTCCTGGCTGCCCCCGAAGTCACCCGCGTTCGTCACGCTGATCCCTGATGTCGTCGCTTCCGGGCCGACGGAAACCGGCGTCGAGGGCAGTCCCCCGCTGGCGCCAATGCAAAGCGCGGCCACAGAGGTCCGTACTGTCCTGGTGGCCGCACAAGTCCCGCTGATCCCCCTGGGCGCGAATTCTACGGTCAGCGCACCAATGCGTGAAGTGCCAACTACGGAACGGTTGCTCCGGTGTTCACGACGCCTCGGTGCCCCGAGCCCAGAGCTGCTTACTGGGGCCGCGTACTACGTGATCAGTCGCCAGTTGTGCCGGGCACGGGGAGGCGACGTGGGGAGGAATCCTTCCGGACGACTGTGCAGGTCGTCCTGCCCGTAAATGCCCGGCCGCGTGGGCTCCGTCCGCGGGAAGGCGGGGCGCGAACGTCGAAGGCCTTCCGCCGCCTGAGCAGCCGCCTTCGAAAGACTGGAAAGGACGCCCACCACAGGTCAGAGGCCACTTTCGAGGCAACGCCGCAGGCAGCGGCAGACGAGTCGGGCTGTACGCCGGGTTCTGTGCCGAGGGGTCTCGCGACGTCCTCGGTGACGGCCATCCATCTAGGGCCGGCGTTGCCGCCGGCCTCGTGCGGTCTACCCGCGGACTCGGGCGGGCAGCCCTCGATCGTCCGCGCAGGAGCACCTCAATCCTGCGAGGTGTTCCCTTTTGACCTTGCTCCGGGTGGGGTTTACCTAGCTGCCCAGGTCGCCCTGGGCACTGGTGGTCTCTTACACCACCGTTTCACCCTTACCGAGGACCGAGGTCCCCGGCGGTCTGTTTTCTGTGGCACTGTCCCGCGGGTCACCCCGGGTGGCCGTTAGCCATCACCCTGCCCTGTGGAGCCCGGACGTTCCTCGGGAAGTCCCGTGAGGGACTCCACGCGGCCGCCCGCCCGGCTCGTCTGCCGTGTCGACCATGGTACCGGGCGACGGCCGCGCTTCGGGCCCGGGACCGCGTCGCGCACCTCGCCCGAGGCCGCCCCCTGCCGCGACCGTGGGGTCGCGTCGCGCTTCGGGCTCGATGCCGTCGCCAGGACGGAGCCGGTCAGGATCAGCGCGAAGGCCGCGAGGATGCCGGCCGTCAGGGACTCGTCCAGGAACAGGGCGCCTGCCGCCACCGCGACGGCCGGGTTCACGTAGGTGATGACCGTCGAGCGGGTGGGGCCTGTCTCCCTGATCAGTTCCAGGAAGCCGACGAAGGCCACCGCCGTGCAGAGGACGCCGAGGCCGGCGAGCGCCGCCAGCACGGAGGCAGAAGGGAGCTCGGCCGGCCAGGAGGCGGCCGCTGCCGGGGCGTAGACCAGTGCCGCCAGGGTCAGGCAGGGGACGATGAGCTGGAGGGTGGGGACGTCCTTCAGACGGCGGGCCGCGATCAGGGGCGCCGTGGCGTAGCCCAGCACCGTCAGCAGGACCTCGCCGAGCGAGCGGGCGTCTCCCCCCGTCAGGTGCGGGACCGTGAGAACCCCGACGCCGGCCAGACCCAGGGCGAGGCCCGCGACACGGCGGACACCCAGCACCTCCGCGTCACCGAGGAGGCGCGCGGCCAGCACGCCGACGATGGGGACGCCCGCGATCAGCAGGCCGGCGGTGGAGCTCGACAGGTGCCGTTCGGCATCCGTCAGGGTGAACCACGGGCCGATGATCTCGATGCACGCGAAGGCCAGCATGGGCGCCCAGTGGCTCCGCACGGTGCGGATCAGGCCGCCCTGGCGCAGCGCGAAGGGGAGCAGGAGGAGGGCGCCGAGCGCGCAGCGCACGAACACCACCATGGACGGGGAGAGGTCCTCCACCGCGATCTTGATCAGCAGGTAGGGGATGCCCCAGATCACTCCCATCAGGGAGAACAGGAACCAGCCGCGTGCAGTCATGCCCGCAGTGTCGGCCCGCCCCGGGTCAGGTGTCTTGAACGCTGTTGCGGTACGCCGCCGGGGTGACGCCGAGGACGCGGCGGAACCAGCGGGTGAGGTGGGCCTGGTCCGCGAATCCGACCATGCCGGCGACCTCCGCGGGCCGCAGCCCCGACTCGAGCAGGCCGCGCGCTCGGGCGACCCGGTGCTGGGCGAGCCAGGCGTAGGGCGGCATGCCGGTCGTCGTACGGAAGGCGCGCAGGAGCTGGTAGCGGGACAGGCCCAGGTCCGTCGCCAGGTCGGCCAGGGAGGGCGGGGCGAGGAGTTCGTCGGCGAGGCGGGTCCGCACGGCGCGGGCGATGTGCTCGGCGCCGGGGATCGTGTCGCACACCGGACGGGCCGTGGAGTGGCGTCGGGCGAGGGCCGTCAGCAGCCATGGAAGGCGTGACTCGGCCTCCAGGGGGTCGGGGCAGGCGGACAGTTCCGTGTGCGCGCGGCGCAGGGCGGCGGCCAGTTCGGGGTCGTCGAGGAGGGGCTCACGGAAGTGCGGCACACCGCCGAGAGTGCCCTCGGCGAGGAGGGCCGGGCCGGCGTACAGCGCGCGGTAGGCGTAACCGTCGGTGCCGTCGCCCGGGCCGCCGGTGTGGGGCTCGTCCGGTGCGAGGACGACGATGGAACCGGGACCGGTGCGGATGCGGCCGCCGCGGTAGTCGATGATCTCCGAGCCGTCCACGCAGACGCCGACCGTGAACTCCTCGTGCGCGTGCGGGGCGTAGACGTGCCGCTCGAAGCGGGCGGTGAGCAGGTCGAGGGGCGGTCCGTGGCGGCCCAGCCGCGCTCTGGTCCATGACGCCTGTTCACGGCTCATCCGACGCCCCCAGCGTATCCATCGCGACCCGCGTCTTCACGCCCTCGCGCCCCGGGCTCCTGGGCTCCCGGGCTCTCAGCGCTGCAACGCCTTCAGGCCGCGTTTCCATGCCGCCGGGAGGTCGGCGTCGTCCGGAAACCGGCCGTGGATCTCCAGGACCACCATGCCGTGGGCGAAGGCCCAGATCGCGCGGGCCAGGTCCAGGTCTCCGTCACAGGCCCGCAGCAGGGGCGTCGCGGCCCGGTCCTCCAGGCCGGCGGGCAGGGCCGCGCGGGGCAGCGGGCGTTCGGTGGCGAGGCAGTAGAGGTGGGGGTGGGCGAGGGCGTAGGTGCGGTACGCCTGGGCCAGTGCGGGCAGGGAGCCCGGCTCCCGCGTCTCGGCCGCTTCCAGCGCCGCCGCCGACTCCTGCAGCATCTGCGCGACCAGTTCGACCTCGACGGCGTGCTTGTCGGGGAAGTGCTTGTAGAGCGAGGGCGCCTTGATGCCGAGGTGGTCGGCGAGCGCGCGCATGGTGAGCGCGGCGGGCCCGGCCTCCTCCAGGAGGGTCCGGGCGGCCGCCGCGATCTCGCGGGCGCGGGGCGTGAGCCGCTCAGTCACGCTGGAAGCCCTCCTTGGTGCGCAGTCCGTAGCCGACGGCGCGATCGTACGAGATGTGCGCGAGCCATCCGCACAGTGCCGCGAACAGCGGGGGCCATGCGGCGAACGGCCCGAAGGTGTAGAGGACCATGAGGGCGAGCGGGACGACGGCGCGGTGCATCGCGTTGTAGTACGGCACCGCCCGGGGCGCGAGCTGTCCCTTCGCCATGCGGGGCGCCTCGTCGAGGGCGACCAGGAACGTCAGGTCCGGCAGGATCAGGAAGACGAGGGCGAGGCCGCCCGCGAGCCAGCCGTGGTTCATCGACTCCAGTACCGCGAACGCCGACCAGAACACCGCGTTCGCCAACCAGGCCGCGCGGCGGATGCGACGGGAGACGGCGCCGACGCCGGCGCCGGAGACGGCGCCGGAGCCGGTTCGCGTGGTGGTGGTGATCGTGCTCATGACTGCCCCCTGGATGTCGACTGCGGTTTCGCCGTCTCGCCGTGCGGCCATCGATTGATGGCTAACGCCGTTAGCCCGACACCAAGACCGTACGGCTAACGGCGTTAGCCGTCAAGGGGCGAGGGTTCCGGTAGACGCCCCGCCGGCCACCCCGCCGCCAGCCGACGGGCTGGCCGACGGGCGGGCTGGCGGGCGGGCGGGCTGGCGGGCGGGCGGGCTGGCGGGCGGGCGGGCGGGACGACACCGGGCCGGTGTGCCCCGCGCCCTCCGCCCTGTGCCCTGCGCCCTCTCACGCCGGCGTGAAGCGGACCGTCCGGGTCGCCGGGTCGGCTCGGGTGAGGCGGACGCGCAGTCGCTCGCCGAGGGGAAGGGGAGTGCCGTCCGCGCCGTCGAGGCGGCCGATCACCGCCGGCGCTTCCAGCTGCACGGTCCCGACGGCCGGCCGGCGCTCGTCCACGTCCACCACGTATCCGTCGAACATCTCACCGACCCGGCCGCTGAGCAGCGCGGCCTCGACGATGTCGACGCAGCCGCGCTCGACGGCCCCGGACCGGCGTCCACCCTGGGCCATCTCCTGCGGGAGGGCGTCGAGGGCGGCGAGCACCCACTCGGGCGGGGGGCCTCCCGCGACGGCGGCGAGGCAGAGCTCGGCGGCGTAGCGGTCGGCCAGGCGGCGCAGCGGGGCCGTGCAGTGCGCGTACGGCGCGGCGACGGCGGCATGCGTGGTGACGAGCGGGAGGACGCCGTCGCGGAAGACGGTGTAGCCGGCGCCCCGCAGCAGGGTCGTGCACTCCTGGAGGAACGCGGCGTGACGCGGGTCGTGCGGGTCGAGGGAGCGGACGAGCTGCGCGTAGGAGACATGGTGCGGCCAGTCGACGTGCAGGGCGCGCGCGGTGCGGCGCAGTCGGCCCACCGCACCGTCCGGGGCTGCGGGCAGCGTGCGCAGGACGCCGACGCCCGACGCCAGCATCAGGTCGGCCGCGGCCATCCCCGTGAGGAGGGAGAGCTGCGCGTTCCAGCCCTCGGCGGGCAGCGGGGCACGGTAGGTCAGCTCGTAGGCGTGGTCGTGCTCGACGATCTCCTGTTCGGGCACATTCAGAGAGATCCCGCCCCGCTCGCTCTCCAGCCGCTCCCGCAGCCGCCCGACGGCGGCCAGCAGCCGGAGCGGCTCCTCGGCGCTCCCCGCGTCGATCTGCCGCTGCACGCCCGCGTAGTCGAGCCGGGCACGGCTGCGGACGAGGGCGCGCCGGACGTCGACGGCGACCGTACGGCCGTCCGCGTCGAGGTCGACGGTCCACAGTGCGGCCGGACGCACCTGGCCGGGCAGCAGACTGGCGACGCCCTCGCTCAGCACGGCCGGGTGCAGCGGGACCTTCCCGTCGGGGAAGTACAGGGTGTTCGCCCGGCGGTGCGCCTCGGCGTCCAGCGGTCCGCCGGGGACGACGAACGCGGCGACGTCGGCGATGGCGTACCGGACGCGGTAGCCGGCGCCCCGCGTCGCGAGGTGCAGCGCCTGGTCGAGGTCGGTGGAGCCGGGCGGGTCGATGGTGAGGAACGGGACGTCGGTCGCGTCCAGGGAGGGCAGGACGGGTTCCCGCGCGGCACGGTCCGCCTCGGTCAGCACCTCGGGCGGGAATCCGCCGGGCACTCCCGACTCGGCGCGCAGTGCGGCGAAGGCTTGCCGGAGCGGGGCCTCGGGGGCGCCGGTCATCCGGATGCGGCGGCGGGGCATGCGTCGAGCGTAGGACGCAGGCCGCCCCACGGCACGCCGTGGACCGCGGCCGTCTCACAGCGCGTCGCGGGGCGGAGGGTGACTGTGCGGCACGCCGTACGCTGACGCGGCAGAGCTCTATCGAAGGAGATGTCCCGTGCTGGTCCTGCTGCCGCCCTCCGAAGGCAAGGCGTCCTCCGGACGCGGCGCCCCGCTCAAGCCGGAGGCCCTGTCGCTGCCGGGGCTCGGCGCGGCCCGTGAGGCCGTCCTCGACGAGCTGGTCGAACTGTGCGCGGCCGACGAGGAGAAGGCACGCGAGGTGCTCGGACTGAGCGAAGGGCTGCGCGGCGAGATCGCGAAGAACACACGGCTGCGGACGGCGGGTGCGCGCCCGGCCGGGGAGATCTACACCGGCGTCCTGTACGACTCCCTCGGGCTGGCCTCGCTGGACGCGGCGGCGAAGCGGCGCGCCGCCAGGTCGATCCTCGTCTTCTCCGGGCTGTGGGGCGCCGTCCGCGTGACGGACCGGATCCCGTCCTACCGCTGCTCGATGGGCGTACGGCTGCCGGGGCTCGGGGCCCTGGGCGCGCACTGGCGCACGCCGATGGAGTCCGCGCTGACCGAGGCCGCCGGGGGCGGACTGGTGCTGGACCTGCGATCGGCGGCGTACGCGGCGGCGTGGAAGCCGAAGGGCGAGGTCGCGGCGCGGACGGCGAGCGTGCGGGTGCTGCACGCGCCGACACGGAAGGTCGTCAGCCACTTCAACAAGGCGACGAAGGGGCGGATCGTACGGAGCCTGCTGACGGCGGGGATCGCCCCTAAGGGCCCGGCGGAGCTCGTGGAGGCCCTACGGGACCTCGGATACGTGGTGGAGGAGCAGGCCCCGGCCCGGTCGGGCACGCCCCGGACACTGGACGTCCTGGTGGACGAGGTGCACTGAGGACGGGACGGGACGGGATGGGACGGGACGGGATGGAGGCGGGATAGGACAGGGCAGGGCGGGACTGGACGGCGCCGGGCGTGGAGGCGCCGGGCCGGGCACACCTGTCCGCCGGCCGCCGCCTGCCGCCCAGCAGCACTGCCCCATCGGCGCGTTGCAGCATGCGCAATGACCTTTGCGCACCCTGCATGCCCGGAGCAGGATGAGGCGCATGACCTCACCTGCCCCCTCACCTGCGTCCGCCGTTGCGCCCGCCTCGGCGGCTGCCTCGGTAATGGATCTGGTCCCGGCCCCCGTCGTGCCCGTCGTGGTGCTGGAGGACGCCGCCGACGCGGTGCCGCTGGCCCGCGCACTGGTGGCCGGCGGGTTGCCCGCCATCGAGGTGACCCTGCGGACGTCGGCCGCGCTCGACGCGATCAGGGAGATCTCCGGGGCGGTGCCGGAGGCCGTCGTCGGGGCCGGCACGGTGGTGACGCCGGAGCAGGTTACGGCGTGCGGGGCGGCCGGGGCCCGGTTCCTGGTGAGCCCTGGCTGGACGGACGTCCTGCTGACCGCGTTGCTCGCGTCGGGGCTGCCCTTCCTGCCCGGGGTCTCGACGGCGTCCGAGGTCGTGGCGCTGCTGGAACGGGGCGTGCGGGAGATGAAGTTCTTCCCTGCGCAGGCGGCGGGCGGCACGGCCTATCTGCGCTCGCTCGCCGGACCGCTTCCGCAGGCCCGTTTCTGCCCGACGGGCGGCGTCGGCCCGACGCACGCGGCCGAGTACCTGGCGCTGCCCAACGTCGGCTGCGTGGGCGGGAGCTGGATGGTTCCGGCGGACGCGGTCGCGAACCGGGACTGGCCGCGGATCGAGGGGCTCGCCCGCACCGCGTCGGCCCTCAGGACTGCGGGCGCCCTCGGAGCCGGGTCCTCCGCCTCCGGGACCGCGTCCGCCCCCGCGATCGCGTCCACTCCCAGAAGCGCCTCCGACCTCAGGACGGCGTCCACTCCCAGAACCGCGTCCGACCTCAGGACGGCGTCCACTCCCAGAACCGCGTCCGACCCCAGGACCGCGTCCACTCCCAGAAGCGCGTCCGACCTCAGGACCGCAGGTGGGACGTCTCGTTGAAGAGCCGAACGCTCGCGTTCCCGTCCGCGTAGTAGGCCACGGCCGACAGCGAGGCCGCCGACAGTTCCATGCGGAACAGGGACTCCGGCGGTGCGCCCAGGGCGAGCCGCACAAGGGTCTTGATCGGGGTCACATGGGTGACCAGCAGAACCGTGCGGCCCGCGTATGCGGCGACCAGTCGGTCGCGGGCGGCGGCGATCCGGACCGCGGTGGCCGCGAAGCTCTCGCCGCCGCCGGTCGGCTCGGCCTCAGGGTCGGCCAGCCAGGCGTTGAGGTCGTCCGGGTGACGTTCGCGGACCTCGCCGAAGGTCAGCCCTTCCCAGGCGCCGAAGTCCGTCTCGATCAGCCCGTCCTCGACCGTGACCTCCAGACCGAGGCGCGCTGCCACGATGCCGGCCGTCTCACGGGTACGGGCCAGCGGAGAGGCGAGAATGTGCTGCACGGTGCCACGCCGGGCGAGCGCCGCGGCGACCCGCTCGGCCTGTCCCCTGCCGACGTCCGAGAGCGAGGGATCGGTGCCGCCGCTGCCGGAGAACCGCTTCTGCGGAGTCAGCGGCGTCTCACCGTGTCGCAGCAGCACGAAGGTCGCGGGCGCCCCGAGATCGGGCGCGGCACCCCAGCCGACGGTCGGGGCGGCAGCAGGTCCGGCGACGGTGGGGGCAGCAGGGGTCGGAGCAGCACCGGGTCCGGCGACGGTGGGGGCAGCGGCGGTCGGGGCAGGAGCGGGTCCGGCGGGGGCCGAAGCCGCGGCATCTGCGGTGGACCGAGCGACTGTGCGGGCAGCCCGCACGTCGTCGCCGGTCTTGACGCGGGGCTCCGAAACGGCTTCCGCAACGGTTCTCCGCACATCTTCCGCAACGGCTTCCGCACGAGTTCCCGGCGCTGTGGCCGCTCGGCCTTCCGTAACCGCTTCCGAGCCCGTTTTCTCGGCGGCTCCAGAACCGCTGTGCGCAACCGCTTCCCGACCTGTTTCCCCTACGGCTCCGGAACGGCCTTCCGTAACCGCTTCCACGCGATTTCCCGCGGCCGCGCCCGCAACGCCTTCCGCAACAGTTTCCGCTTCACCATCGCGCAGCGCCGCTTCCGCACCCGCCGCAGTCGCTTCCGCAGTCGCTTCCGAAACTCTTTCCGTCGTCGCACGGGACCGAGACGCCCGCAGCATGGCCTCGCGGGCCTTCGCCGCGCCCGCGACTGCGTCACCGGGCGGGCCGGACGGCTCGGGGTCGGCCGACGCGGGGGCGGCCGGGGCGGGGGCGGACCGGGCGTCGAGCGCGGCGCGTGAGGCGCCCTCGTCCCACTGCTCGCCCCGCTTGCCCGCGTCCATCGCCTCGTTCGCGAGGCGGTCGGCGTGCTTGTTCTGCTCGCGGGGGATCCACTCGTAGGAGACCTGCCCGGGCGGGAGCACCCTGGCCGCCTCCGCCGCAAGCGGCTTCATGTCGGGATGCTTGATCTTCCAGCGGCCCGACATCTGCTCGACGACCAGCTTGGAGTCCATGCGGACGCGCACCCTGGCCGAAGGGTCGAGTTCGCGGGCGGCGCGCAGTCCGGCCACCAGACCCCGGTACTCGGCCACGTTGTTGGTGGCGACGCCGATGAACTCGGCCCGCTCGACGAGCGTCTCCCCCGTCGTCGCGTCGATCACCACGCTGCCGTAGCCCGCGGGCCCCGGGTTGCCCCGCGACCCCCCGTCGGCCTCGACGATGAACTCCCGCACGATGCAGGCCCCTTACCGGTTACAGCCCCGACTCGGACGTGCGCACGAGGATGCGACGGCAGTTCTCGCACCGTACGACCGTGTCGGGCGCGGCCGAGCGGATCTCGTTGATGTCGGTGATGGCCAGCTCCTGGCGGCAGCCCTGGCAGGTGCGGTGCTGGAGCCTGGCCGCGCCGATGCCGCCCTGCTGCTCGCGCAGCTTGTCGTAGAGCTTGAGCAGGTCGGCCGGCAGGGAGGCGGCGACGACCTCGCGCTCCTTGGTGACGGTGGCGGCCTCGCCGTCGAGCTCCTCGAGGGAGGCGTTGCGGCGCGCGGTGGCGTCGTCGATCTTCCCCTGCACGGAGCCGACCCGCTCGGTCAGCTCGGCGACCCGCTCCTGGGCGCTCTCTCGGCGCTCCATGACCTCCAGGACGACGTCCTCGAGGTCGCCCTGGCGCTTGGCGAGGGAGACGATCTCCCGCTGCAGGTTCTCGAGGTCCTTCGGGGAGGTGACGGCGCCGGAGTCCAGTCGCTGCTGGTCACGGGTTGCGCGCTGGCGCACCTGGTCGACGTCCTGCTCGGCCTTGGTCTGCTCGCGGGCGGTGTCGCTCTCCTCGGTCTGGGCGGCCACGAGGAGGTCGCGCAGCTGGGTGAGGTCCTTGGTCAGCGACTCGATCTCGGCGTGCTCGGGCAGGGACCTGCGCTTGTGCGCGAGTTGCTGCAGTCGGACGTCGAGGCCCTGGACGTCGAGGAGTCGGATCTGGTCGGCGGGCTCGGCGTTCAGTTGGGGGCTCCCATTGAGCTAGAGGTGGCGGTGGACGCCGCGTGGGCGGTCCAGGGGTCGGTGACCGTACGGGAGACGTGGACCCGCAGGTCCCATCCCCTCCGGTCGGAGATCTCGTCGAGCTGGGCGGCGGCCAGCTCGCACCAGGGCCACTCGGTGGCCCAGTGCGCCGCGTCGAGCAGCGCGAGAGGACTGTGGGCGCGAGCCTCGGAGACGGGGTGGTGGCGCAGGTCAGCGGTGAGGAAGGCGTCGACGCCGGCGGCCCGGACCTGCTCGAAAAGGCTGTCCCCGGAGCCGCCGCTGACGGCGACGGTCCGCACGATCGCATCCGGGTCGCCCGCCACCCGGATGCCCTGCGCGGTGGCGGGCAGCCGTTGCGCGGCGCGGGCGGCGAGTTCGCGGACGGTGAGCGGGTGGTCGAGCTCGCAGACGCGGCCGAGGCCGCGCCGCCCCGCGGGGTCGCCGGGATCGGGCACGAGGGGCCCGGTGACCCGCAGGCCGAGCGCGCCGGCGAGGGCGTCGCTCACCCCGGGATCGGCGCTGTCGGCGTTGGTGTGCGCGACGTGCAGGGCGATGTCGTTCTTGATGAGGGTGTGCACGACGCGGCCCTTGAACGTGGAGGCCGCGACGGTGGTCGTACCGCGCAGATAGAGCGGGTGGTGGGTGACGAGCAGGCCGGCGCCGAGCTTCACGGCCTCGTCGACGATCTCCTGGACGGGATCGACGGCGAAGAGAACCCGGGAGACCTCCTGGTCGGGATCGCCCACGACGGTGCCGACCGCGTCCCAGGACTCGGCCCGCTCGGAGGGCCACAGATCGTCCAGCGCGGCGATGACTTCAGACAGACGGGGCACGAACGAAAGGCTACCTGGCCGTTCTGCGGGGAGGTACCGCTGCCTCGGCATGCACACGCCTTCCGCGACCCTCAGGCGAATCGCTTCTGCACCACTCTTACGAGGGAAGAAGACCGCCCGTGGGTCCCACGCCCGTGCGTGCGAAAACTAGCTTCGTCGCCGGAGGTGGCGGAACGATGACGATGCCGGCCTGTGCGATCGAGCCCACCGCGGCGGACGGGGAGGAGCGGGAGACCCCGAAAAACGGGGCGGACCCGGAAGACGGAGCGGACCCCGAAGACGGGGCGGACCCGGAAGACGGAGCGGACCCCGAAGACGGGGCCGACCCGGAAGACGGAGCGGACCCGGAAGACGGGGCTGCCCCGGAGGACCGGGAGGGGGCGGAGTTTCTGCGGGCTCCGGACCTGTTGAGGCCCTCGGACCTGTTGCGGCCCCCGGACGGGTTGCGGCCCCCGGACGGGTTGCGGCCCTCGGAGCTGTTGAGGCGCCCGGAGGTGCTGCAGCACCCGAAGCTGCCGGCGATTCCAGAGCTCCTGGAGGCTCCGCAACTGTCGGAGACACCGGAGCTCCTGGAGGCTCCGAGGGACCGTTCCGCCGACTGCCCGCCTTATGCCGCCGAGCCTTCCGAGTACTCCGAGCTCTCGGGTCGGCGCGTGACGGCGTCCCTCCACATGGCATGGGCGGCGCCTGTACGGCATGTGCCGCCGCGGACACCGGGCGACGGATACGGCGCCGCGCCCCCCGCGTCCTGTGTGCTGACCGCGAACGGCGCCTACGCCGCACGCCTCGCCCGCGACGGCGACTCGCTGTTCCCCGAGCGCTGGACCCTGGACGGCCCGGAGCCGTACGCGGTGCCGTTGCCCGGCAACCAGCCGGAGGAGCCCGGCACGGAGGTCCAGCCGATGGCCGACGGCCGGGTCCTGATCCGGCGGGCGACCGACGGACGGCACGCGTTCTCCCTGCTGTACCCGACCGGACCCGGCACCGGCGAGCTGCCGCTGGGCGCCGTCGAGTGCCCGGACGACGGCGTCGAGCTGCGCCTGCTCCCGCCGGCCCCCTGCGGCGAGCGCGCGTACGCCCTCGCCGTAGGCCCCTGGACGACGGCCGTGTGGCTGGTCGCGGGCGGCGCCTTCGGCCCCGAGCACGTCGCCGAGATCCCCGGCCGGTGCTCCGGCGGGGTGTGGCTGGACCGCACCGGCCGCATGCTCGCGCTGGACCGTGAGGCCGGCGGGCGGACCAAGGCCGTCGTGGTGGACCTGGAGCGCGACGGTGAGGTGTCGCCGCTGCTGCAGATCTCCGCCGACAGCGACGACCGTCTGCTGCTGGCCGACCCGGACAGCGGACTGCTGCTGATCAGCTCGGACGCCGCTTCGCCGGGAGAGCCTCGGTTGGGCTGGGGCGTCGTGGGCAGCATGCTGCCGGTCCGCTTCCCGGAATCCCTGCGGCCGCCCGGCCTCGCGCTGACGCCCTTCGCGATCCAGCCGGGTCAGGTCCTTCTGCCGGAGGCGTGCGCGGTGGCTCTGCGCATCGACGGCCCCTTCGGCGCCTGGGTGGGCGTGTGGCGTCCGACGGAACGCCGGCTGCATCAACTGGCCGCGCCCGAGGGCTGGCTGACGGGCAGTGGGATGTGGACGCCGGACGGCGTGCTGCGGCTGCCGTACGCCACTGCGGCGGAACCCTGCGGGGTGGCGCCGCTGACGGCTCCCGCCATGGGCTCACCCGCCGCCGCAACCGAGGCCGAGACTGCAACTGCAACTGCAACTGCAACTGCGACTGCGACTGCGACTGCGACTGCGACTGCGACTGCGGGGAACGCCGCGTCCGCCTCCCCCCGACACCCCGGTGAGGCGACGCCGTACGGGGCGGTGGCGTACGAGGCGACGCCGTACGGGGCGGTGGCGTACGGGGGCACGCCGTACGAGGCGACGGCGTCCGGTGCGGGCGCGTCGGGCGGGAGCTCGGCGGAGCCGGTGTCCGTCGCCGCCCGTCCCGTGCCCCTGCAACAGGCCCCGCTCGGCCGACTTGTAACGAAGTAGCGGCGGTTGGCGTGGCCGCCTGGATTCGCCCCGCGGTGTGCCGGATAAAATCGCCCGGCTGTAAAGAAAGATCATGTTGACGGGGTGAATTCTTCCGATGAGCGACACAAGCACCATGCAGGCGCCGTCCGCCGACTTCCAGGAGACGGCCGGACACGGCCGCCACCGGGGCCCGGTCTCGGCGCACGAGGCCGATTCGGCCCCTCACGGCCGGCATCGCAGGCCGGCCGAGAACAGGGCCGACGGCACGGCCGAAGCGACTGCCTGACAGTACGCCGCGGGGGGC